>CAUTWR010000011.1:0-14076 GCA_963542105.1 uncultured Candidatus Saccharibacteria bacterium
AGTTTGTAGAAGGTTTTATGGGTGGATATTCGAGCGGATTGTCATCAACCTCGACCAGATAATAGCTTAATTACCTAATAATAATCCCGTTCGTAATGAGCGGGATTATTTGCTATAATTACAGATATGAGACGCTATAATCCGACAGAAATTGAACAAAAATGGCAAAACAAATGGGAGGCTGACGGCACTTACGCGGTTGATTTTAATGACACTACTCGGCCGAAATATTACAGTTTGAGCATGCTTCCGGGGATTACGGGGGCGGGAATTCACATTGGCCACGGTCGTACTTTTCAATTTGCCGATATCAAGGCACGATTCAAGCGTCAGCAGGGTTATAATGTCTATCATCCAATCGGCTGGGACAGCTTTGGTTTGCCGGTTGAAAATTACGCTATTAAAGTCGGAAAAACGCCACGTGTAGCGCACGATGAGGCAAAAGTCCACTTTAAGGAGCAATTGAAGCGACTTGGGTTTAGTTATGATTGGACAAAGGAGATTTCTACGGCCGACCCAGAATATTACAAATGGACTCAGTGGATTTTTACGCAATTATATAAGCACGATTTGGCATATCAAAAAGAGCAGCCGCAATGGTGGTGCGAAACTGATAACACAGTGCTTGCTAACGAACAGGTTGAAGGTGGCAAATGTTGGCGCTGCGGTAATCCTGTAACTAAGCGCAATCTTAAGCAGTGGTTCTTCCGAATTACGGCGTATGCAGATGAAATTTTAGAGGCAACCGATGCGCTTGATTGGACGGAAATGGTTAAAACCATGCAGAAGAATTGGATTGGTCGATCAGTTGGCGCGGAAGTTGAGTTTGCAGTTAGCGGTCAAGATTCCAAGATTACAGTTTTCACAACTCGTCCTGACACATTATTTGGCGCGACGTATGTAGCTTTGGCGCCGGAGCATCCTCTGATTTCTCAGTTGGTCAATTCTGATACGCGCGAAAAGGTTGAAGCGTATGTCCAAGCTTCGCAACAAAAATCCGATGTTGAACGTCAAGAGAATAAAGAGAAAACAGGCGTATTTACTGGCAGTTATGTCATAAACCCAGTTAATGGTCAAAAATTGCCAATCTGGGTGGCGGATTATGTTTTGGGCGGTTATGGAACCGGCGCAGTCATGGCGGTGCCAGCGCACGACGAGCGCGATTTTGCGTTTGCTGAGAAGTTTGACTTGCCGATTATCCAGGTTATTGATAAGCCTGAGCATTCAGCCGATGTTGGCTGTTATTCTGGTGAGGGTGAGTTGATAAATTCCGGACAATTTAATGGAACTAGGAGTGAGGATGCTCGCGAGCAAATTGTTGCGTGGCTGGAGCAACAGAATTCTGGGCGAAGTAAAACCACGTATAAAATGCGCGATTGGCTAATTTCTCGTCAGCGCTATTGGGGCGCTCCAATTCCAATTGTTCATGTTGATGGTCGTGCGCCAATTGCCGTGGCTGATGAATGCTTGCCGGTGATTTTGCCAGAGGTGGAGAACTTTAAGCCAACGGGCGGTAATACTTCCGTTTTGGCTCAAGTTGATGATTGGGTGCGAGTTTGGGTAGATGTTGAAACTGGAAAAACTGTGCCGATTACAGAAAATAAGCCTGACGGCGATAATTGGGTAGAAGGTCGCCGCGAAACTGACACTTTGGATGGTTATGCTTGCTCTAGCTGGTATTTCTTGCGATATCTTGACCCGCACAACGATAATGAAGCGTGGAATACTAAGAGAATTAACCATTGGATGCCGGTTGATTATTACAATGGCGCCGACCACGCCGTGGCTCACTTGCTATACAGTCGTTTTTGGATGCGATTTTTCTATAAGCTCGGCCTTGTTCCAACCTCTGAGCCTTTCAAACGAATGATGTACAATGCGTATATTATGGCTCCGGATGGTCAGAAAATGTCCAAATCTAAGGGCAATGTTATTGATCCGATGGAGATTATGGATAGTGGATATGGCGCTGATGCATTGCGAGTTTACGAAATGTTCATTGCTCCTTATGACATGGATGCGCCATGGGATCCTCGTGGTGTTCCGGGAACTTACAGGTTCTTAAATCGAGCATGGAATTTGGTTCAGGAGTTCGTTGATAAGAATCCAAACGACTCTCTTAGTGCGGATGAAAAAACAGCTCAAGAATTATTGCGATTAACTCATTTGACGATTAAAAAAGTTACTCGCGATATTGAAGATGAGAAGTTTAATACAGCCGTGGCTTCGATGATGGAAATGGTCAATGGTCTGTATAAGATAAAAGAGTCGCAAGGAATTGACATGTCAGATGAATGGCGATTTGCATTAGAAAGCTTGATTCAGATTTTGGCGCCTTTTGCTCCGCATGTCACAGAAGAATTATGGCGCGAGATGGGGCATGATGACACGGTTCATGTTGGTCATTGGCCGAAGTGGGACGAAAAATATCTAAAGAGCAGTGTTATGACTATTATAGTTCAGGTGAACGGTAAGCTTCGTGCGAAACTTGAACTGCCGAGTGATGTAGATAGGCAGGGGGCAGAGGAAGCGGCTTTGGCTGATGAAAACGTCCAAAAGTTTACAAACAATAAACCACCTAAAAAGATGGTTTATGTTCCAGGTAGGTTGGTGAATATAGTGGTTTAGAAGACGGTCTATTTAGATTTGTCTTCTATTTTCGTTATGGCTATGCTCGGCTTTCCGTCACCGTTTATATCACCTATGGCAATGTCGACGGTAACTCCTGGCTTAATCTCTGTATTGCCCGTCTCATCTTTGTAGAGCTCTTTCATACTAATGCCAGTTTCATATATGGAGCTTCTTGCCTCGTTGGGGTCTATCTTATTTTCAGGATTTTCCTCGTTGTATTCTTCCATGGCTGTTTCGGCCACCGAAGTCGGATTTTCTCCCTCTTCAAGAGTGACAGTGTGAATTTCTGTATCTTCCGGTAGTTCCGTGATGATTCCATTGCTATAATCCTCTACGATTTGAGCTACTTGGCGAGCGGGGCTTGGTCCTTTTTCTGGTGATTTAGGGCTATAGAATAAGCCTAGGGCGTTCGCAGTTCCAGCTAATCCTAACACAGCCAATGCTGATGCACCGATTTTAATTACAGATTTTGGTATTTCTATTACAGGCCTGTCATCTTCATTATTGCTTTGTGATGTAAATCGTTCCGTGTTCATGTTTGCTATATTACCATAAACAACATAAAAAGTCAATATTATTATCTAATTTGCAGACAAGCTCTTGAGATTATCTAATAAAAAAGGTATAATGGTACGTAAGTTTTATGACAACCTAAAAGAGGAGAATAAATTATGGCACAACCTAAGAAACAGAGTAGCCCACGTAAAACTGGTCTTCGTCGCAGTCACTTGGTATTAAAATTGGCACGTCGTGTTAATGCAACTTCACCAGTTAAGGTGAAGACAACCAAGCGTGAAACTGGTAAAACAACAAAATAATAATTACGAACAGGACGCTTAATAATGGCATCAAACCGTCATTTGGGACGAATTGTCGCACTGCAAACACTTTATGAACATGAATTTCGCAAAGAGGTTGGTGATAGCGATGTTGATTATAAGACTATTTTAAAGCGTAATTTGGCTGAATATAAATCATCGGTTGACGATATTGAATTTATCGATAATTTGATCAGCGGCGTACTTTCGACGCAGAGTCAATTGGATGAGAAATTACAGCCACTAGCGCCAGAATGGCCTATTAGTCAGTTGCCGCGAATTGATCGGGCGGTACTTAGAATTGGTTTATATGAATTGCTATATTGTGCAGACACTGTTCCGCCAAAAGTGGTGATTAATGAAGCGGTAGAATTAGCGAAAGCGTTCGGTTCGGATAACTCGGGTAAGTTTGTGAATGGCGTGCTAGGCACGGCGCTCCGTACTCTCGTGGAGGAATCCGACAGTGAGAACAAGCAACTTTGATAAGATAAAAAAATATTTTGGCGGTAGTAAGAAACCGTTGATTCAGGAAATTGTACGCGAGCCAACTGCTGGTGGCGTGATTTTTCGTCGCAATAAAAAGGGCGAGGCGGAATTTTTGCTTTATCAGGATGCTCGCGACCGCTGGACAATTCCGAAAGGACACATTGAGCCAGGAGAAACAGCTCAGGTGACGGCTCGTAGGGAAATCGGCGAGGAAACTGGATTGAAGAAAATTGAGCTGCATGGCTGGCTGGGCAAGGTAAATTTTCGTTATCGTCGAATTGATAAATTAGTGTTGATGACGACTCAGGTTTATCTAGTTAAGGCATTGGATCCTAATGAGAAACTCCAAAAGGAAGAGTGGATGAATGGTCTTAAATGGTTTAGTTTTCATGAGGCGCTGGATGAAGTTGAGTATGAAGATATTGGCAAGCTGATTCTTTTGGCGATGAAACGAATTAGACAGGAGAATTTATAAATGAACGGAATGAACACTGCGCCATATCAAGATTTTGCGCGCGAAAAATTAGGTTTTGAGTTTGAGAATTTGGATTTGCTAATCACGGCTTTGACTCACCGTAGTTATGTGAATGAGCATCGAAAATCCGTTCATCACCACAATGAGCGTTTGGAATTCTTAGGTGATGCGGTTTTGGAATTGGCGGTAACGGAATATTTGTTTACGCATTTTTCTGAGCCAGAGGGAATTTTGACTGCTTGGCGGGCAGCTTTGGTGCGAACGGAAAGTATTGGTGATGCTGGCGATAAATTGGGTTATGGTCCGCTGATTCGTATGTCAAAGGGCGAGAAGAACGGCTCGGATAGAGCGCATTTACAGATTTTAGCTAATGCGTTTGAGGCGGTAATCGGCGCGATTTATTTGGAGCGTGGCTTTGACGATGCTCGCGATTTTATTCACAAGCATATAATTGTTAAGTTGGATGGAATTTTGGAGTCGGGTAGTTGGCGTGATCCGAAGTCATATTTGCAGGAGATTTCTCAGCGAGTTGACAATCAAACGCCGGTATATAAAGTCCTGAGCGAAGAAGGTCCAGATCACGACAAAGTCTTTACTCTTGGGGTTTTTGTTGGTGATAATATGATGGGGCGAGGCATTGGTCCGTCAAAGCAAGTTGCCCAACAGCAAGCTGCTCGTGCTGCAATTGCTAAATATAAAGAATCTGGCGAGAAATAGTTAAAGTTTGCACGGCGTAAACTGCTCGTGTATAATGAAAATACAGTTTAATTCCAGGAGGAGGGGCAGAATGTCAACAATAGATCAGCAGTTTGTAGAATATACTGTAAAGGCGTTAGTTGGACATCCAGAAGACGTCGTAGTAGACCGAACAATTGATGAAAAAGGCGTTTTATTAACATTGACAGTTAATCCAGCAGATTTGGGTCGAGTTATTGGTAAGCGCGGTAGTACGGCACAGAGTTTACGTACGTTGCTAAGGGCTTTGGGCGCAAAGAATGACGCTCGATATAACTTGAAGATTGTTAACAATGATGGTTTTTCTGGTGAGCGTGAAGAAAATGATTATAACGGTAATGCTTCTGTGGATAACTCAACAGATGAAACTGTGGAAAATGGATCATCTTACGCAGAAAACACCAGAAAAGAGCTTGCAGAACTCGACGATCTTGATATATAATTGGAACTAGTTCAAGCACAGACATTATGCGAGAACAGCTCTATGCGAGACAATGGGTAACCATTGAGAGCCTTATTTGTGCTAAAAAACCGTCCTTATTGGGGCGGTTTTTTGGTGGGGAATAATTTCTGTAAAAAGACATGAAAATAGCCCGCCGAGAGCTTCAGCCGAGGCTTAAGCCTCAAGGCGAACTATTCTCAGCGGGCGTTAGGAAGCCCTCCTAATCGACCAAGACTGTCCGTCCCGGGACAAGACGTAAGGCTCGTCCAGCTCGGCGATTTTTTCGAAGACGTCTGCAAGACGCTTGGATCCGGTGGCCTGTTCTACAACAGGCCAGATCTCGACTCCCACTCCGATACCGGTGAGGGGTTCTCCTTCGCTCCATGACCATGGCGCTACCTTGAGTACCATGGTGTCTCCAACGTAGACAATGAAGCCGGTGGCCTCGTCAAAATTGCACTTTAGGGTCTCAATCCGGTCAATAGTGCCGGAGTAGGGGGCGAGGTATTCCCGTACCAAGTCTGCGATGTAATTTTCGCAACCAAGACGAGGCATAGTATACGTGTCCATTTCCAGAGTGCATCCCTCCTCTTTGATGGGGAGGTAAAAATCTTCCGCAAACCATTTGATGGTTTTCTCGGTGATACAAGACATGACGTCTCTCTTTCTCTAAGGGCTACTTCTGCTCGGTTGAGCAAAAGCTGATATATATATCATACCTGGACAATCACGTCAACACTTGCTACACTGTAACAGATGAGAAAGTTTCAAGTAATTACGCTTTTCCCAGAAATGACAACGGGAGTTTTTAACAACTCCATGATGTGGAAGGCACAAAAAGACGGTATTGTGGAGCTTACGACGGTGAATCTGCGGGAGTTTGGTTTGGGTCCGCGGCGTCAGGTGGATGACACGCCGTATGGCGGTGGTGACGGGATGCTTCTTATGATTGAGCCGTTATGGAAAGCGGTGGAATTTGCGAAATCTCAAGATGAAACGGCGAAGGTGGTATTAATGAGTCCGCGCGGGCAACGCTGGAAGCAGGCTAAAGCCCAGAAAGAAGCTGATGATGACAGGGGTGTGATATTTATTTGTGGGCGATACGAGGGTGTTGATGAGCGAATTTTAGAACTAGTTGATGAGCAATGGAGTATTGGCGATTTTGTGCTGACGGGCGGAGAGTTGGCGGCAATGATGATGATTGATTCTATTGTTAGGTTGATTCCTGGAGTTTTGGGCGGCGAAAAGTCTGCGGAAATTGAAAGTTTTTCAGATGGAGAAACGTTGGAATTTCCACAATATACACGACCTGAGGAGTTTAAAGGTTTACGTGTGCCGGATGTTTTATTGAGCGGACACCACGGAAAAATTGCCGAGTGGCGTGCTGAACAATCGCGAATATTGACCAATAAAAATACCCCATAGAGACGGGGTATTTTAAGTTGTGGTGGATTTGTCGTAGAGCGAAAGATACGATTTTGTGGTGTTTATTTTTGTAACGTTCGCTGATTTAACTTTATGACGTTTTTATAAAAAGTGCAAGTGCTTTCGTAAAAAATACAACAAGCTTGAGCTTTTTTGACGCGCAAGCTATACTGAAATTATGTCTAGAAAAGTGAATAAAATTGTTAAATTGATTACAGGACTATTAATAATGGTGTCATTATTATGTCAGTTGTTTACGTTTGAGAAGTTTTCTGCAGTCCTTACTTCTGCGGGGATTCCGCCATATTTAAGTCTCCCGATTGCGATAATATTGGTGGTTGTTGAGCTAACGTCGTTGCCGTTTTTAATTGATATGAATATGCCAAAAAGAATTACTCTGACGAGCAGAATGGCTGGTTTTTTGAGTTTGGGGATTATGACGGTAATTAGTTTTTTGGCGTTTGCGAACGGGCACGCGGCAGTGATATTTGGTGCAACGATAAAGAATGTGAATAATGTGGCTGCGATTTTTCTGGTATTCATGATGTGGATTTTGTTGATTTGCGCAAATTTATCGACGAAAAAAACAGCCAAATAATTGGCTGCTAAATTTCAAACTTGGCTGGGATGGAGGGATTCGAACCCCCGAATGGCGGGACCAGAACCCGCTGCCTTACCACTTGGCGACATCCCAACGGCAAACATAATTGTACTATAGAAAAATGATTTCCGCAAGCGTTTACTGGCCAGCGTTGACGCGATATACTTATAGTATGGATTTGCAATGGATTGTGAAATTAATTGCTGACGGACTGGTGGTGCCAGTCGTGCTAATTGGCGCGTACGCGCTGATAAAATTGGTTCCAAATAAAGAGAAGTATCAAGTTTATGGCCAAGTGTTGATGGCCGGTTTGACTGCTTACGTGGCGGCAAAAATTATCGGGTCAATTTATCAACCAGATCAAATGCGCCCGTTCGAGATTCTGGGCGTATCTGCCGGCGCGTCATTCCTTAACAATCCGGGTTTTCCGTCCGATCACGCGCTGTTCACAATGGCAATCACTCTGGCGGTATTTTTCGGAGCAAAGAGTTGGCGGCTGGCTTTATTATGTTTGGTGGTGACGATTTTAGTGTGCGTCGGTCGGGTTATTGCGTTGGTGCATACGCCGCTTGATGTTATTGGCGGATTATTGATTGCGTGCGTGGGGATTATTTGGTATAAGCCAATAAAACGACCTAAAAAGCAAAATATTTAAGCATATACATTTGCAATATTGACAAGTTTACGTTACAATTTACGTATGAAATTATTGTCAGCTATTTTCCGTGAAGAAATATCAGATTACACATATCCATTTTCAAGGCGAGTTTTCTTGAGGATTTTGGCGACTTTAGTCGCTAGCGGCGTGGCTATCTGGCTGCTGGCGCTTGCGTTTGATAAATTTATGATCACGCCTGTATTTTGCGCAAATACTGAGCATATTTCTATTTGCGCAAACAGCACGATCATTGCATCTTACGTTGCGTTGGTTTTGGCGGGAATTATGTTGGTGCCAGTGTTGGCGGTATTTGGCATTAAGCGACCTCTATTGGTAGTGATCGCGGCAACTGTGTCATTGTGGGGCGCTACATTATGGGCTGGCGGATCTTGGATTTTGTCATTGCTATGGGTAGTTTTGGCGACAGTTTTGGTATATTTGTCGTTAATCTGGTTGAATAGAATTCGCGGCAACGGCGCAGCAATTTTATTTATGACTTTATTTGCGATCTTAGCACGAGTTGTCTTAGCATTATAATCACTGTACACTAAGTGTATGGAAATCATTATCATTATTCTCTTAATTGTTATTACTATTGGTTTGGGCGCGACTTTATTTGTCCTGCAATCAAAAATCAGCGAGCTAAAAAATCAATCATCCGTCGAGTTGATTAAAACTGATGTCGTAGAGTTAGGACGAACTATTGCAAAACTGAACGAATCCGTTAGCGATAAGTTGGAGCGAAGTAACGCGCAAGTGCAAACTTCCGTACAGAAACAATTATCAGAAAGCGCGAAGTTGGTGGCTGACGTGACGCAGCGATTGGCAAAGTTGGATGAAACTAATAAGCGTGTGGTTGATGTGGCAACTGATCTGAAAACCTTACAAAACGTGTTGCAAAATCCAAAGCAGCGCGGAGTTTTTGGTGAGTTTTATCTGGAAAGCGTGTTGGATAATGTGCTGCCTGCTAAGCAATATCAAATGCAATATCGTTTCAAGGACGGTGAAATTGTTGACGCGGTTATTTTTCTGGACAAGGGTCAAATATTGCCGGTGGACAGTAAGTTTTCTTTGGAGAATTACAATCGGATGATTAACGCCGAGACGAAATCTGAGCGTGAAATGTGGCTAAATAAGGTGAAGGCTGACCTTAAGGGGCGAATCGACGAGACTAGTAAATACATTCGTCCGCGCGAAAACACCATGGATTTTGCTTTTATGTTTATCCCTAGCGAATCTTTGTATTACGATCTTCTGATTAATAATGTCGGTCAGGGCGGTTCGAGTCGCGATTTGATTGAATATGCGTTTCGGGACAAGCGGGTTATTATTGTGAGTCCGACTAGTTTTCTCGCGTACCTGCAGACTGTTCTTCAGGGGCTTCGTAGTTTGCAGATTGAGGAGCAAGCCAAAGATATTCAAGTTCGAGTTGGTCAATTAGGTGTTCATATTAAAAAGTTTGACGAGTTGATGACGAAAATGGGCAAGAGTCTTAGTACGACCGTTGGTCATTATAACAATACGTACAAGGAATTGGGGAAGATCGATAAGGACGTCGTGCGAATTTCTGGTGGCGATAATCAAGCGCAGCCGGAGCTGATTGATCGGCCGACTCAGGAAGATTGACATAAAAAATACCCCGCCGATTAAGCGGGATATTTTATTGTGAAGTTATAATCTATTCTTCGTCTTTGTTTCGGTAATTGACGAGTAGAAATAGATTACCGCCTAATGCTGCGCCGATTAGGGTAGCGGCAATTACTTCCAGGCTAAAGCGTGAATAGCTTTTTTCGCCTTCAGCTGGCAATACTCCGTTGCTGCGTAGTTGAGAATCGGTTTTCTCTGTAACAGCTAAAGAAACTGCTGGGTTCAAAGTTGCGCCTGAGATGTAGATCTCGCGCGGGTAAGTGCGGCCGTTTTTCTCAGTTTGAGTAGTACTTTGATCTTTTTGGATTTTTGCAATAGCAGTACTTTTAATGTATGAAGAGATTGAGCCAGATACGACAAGACCAATCATCAATGCCAAGCCAATTCCAAAAGCTTGACCAGCTGCTTTGATTTCTTTGCGCTGCAAAACTGCGGCGATGCCAAATACAAATACAGCGGTACCGACTAATTCCATTGCGAAGATATTCCAAGAGAATGCAGTAAACTGGTCGAAGCTTAGGGCGAATCCGCCGTTTGTTAATGAGCCGACAAGTACGATAGCCGCCATTGCACCGAGGAATTGTGCACCCCAGTAAAATGGAACAAGTATGGTTTTTAGTTTGCGCATCGTCCAGAGGCCGAACGTAACGGCTGGGTTGACGTGTGCGCCAGAAATTCCACCGATAGCTGTAACGATAAGCATTAGTGCGAAGCCGACGTACATTGATGATAAGATATCTGACGCAAATAGTGCAGCAAGCGTCAAGATGAATGTACCAATAACTTCCGCGATAACAATGTTAATTAGGTTGTTTGGTAGTTTAGAATCTAGCTTTACGCGCTTGCTTTTAGCGGTAGTAGATTCGGCAACGACGTGTTTAACGGTCGTCTTGGTTTCAGTCTTAGCGGCAGCGGTTTTCTTTTCTGCGGCTTTAACTGGGGCTTTCTTTGAAGTTTTCTTCGTAGCCATATTCCCTCCTTAAAGTAATATCACGACTATTATAACATAATTTGCTATACTGTAGTTATGGGATTATTTGTAAATCAACAAGATCAGCGTAGTGAATTGCAAGAGCGAATTGCGGCTGAATTAAGAGAGAAGGCGAAAGCTTCGAGTTTGCAGGAAAAGGCGACTATGGATGGCGTCGACGACATAAGATATTTGGAAGACACGAAACAGACGACGACTTTGGCGTGGGCGTGGATTTTAATCGCTATTATGGCTGGTGCGGTGATTGTAATGTTTTTAATGCAAGGACGATAAAATGGTTGATTTAGACGAATTGAGAAGAGAAATAGTTTTGGCGGTTTCGCAATCCAAATCTCCGCGTGAGTTTTTACGTGATCGACGACTTAGGGAATTGTATGATCAAATCAAGTCATTGCCGCCAGTTGAGCGTGGTCCGTTTGGTAAGCAGATTAACGAGCTAAAGCAGGCTGTTGAACAGGCTATTGCAGTGCGCCTGGAGGAATTGGAAAAAGTTGATTTGAAACCGATTGACGTTACGGCGCCGATGGATATGAATTCGCCCAAGCCTGAACTTTTGCCGAGCGAACAAGGCACGATTCATCCGCTGAGCGCTGAAATTGAACGCATTTCTGAGATCTTTAATCGCATGGGATTTGTCACAGAGGAATCCAGGGAAATTGACGATCAGTTTCATATGTTTGAGAGTCTGAATTTTCCAAAAGGTCATCCAGCGCGCGACGATTACGATACGTTTATGACCGAGGAAACTGATTCTAATGGCGATCGTTTGATTGCGCCGGCGCATACGTCGACTATGCAAAATCGTGTGCTAATGAAATATCGCGACAATTTGGAAAAAGGCGAGGCTATTGCCGCTATCGTTCCTGATCGCGTTTTCCGCAACGAAGATTTGGATGCGCGCCACGAGCATACGTTTTATCAAGTCGAAGGCGTGTATGTTGCGCGTAAAGTGAATGTCGGCAATTTGATCGCTACGTTGCAAGAATTTTTGCAGGAATATTACGGCAAGAAGCTGGACGTTCGCGTTAATCCATTTTACTTTCCGTTCACCGAGCCGAGTTTTGAATTTGCGTTAAGCTGTCCGTTTTGTGAAGGTAAAAATCTTGATTGTAAGGTTTGTTCTGGTGAAGGTTGGATTGAGCTATTGGGTTGCGGAATGATTCATCCGAATGTCCTTCGAGCGGCACAAATTGATCCGAATGAATATACAGGGTTTGCATTTGGCTGTGGAATTGACCGTTTGGTTATGATGAAATATGGAATTGAAGATGTTCGGCATTTTGAAAGTGGCAAATTGGACTTTTTGGAGCAATTTAATTAAACATGCGACCTCAGCAAGTTAAGAATTTTTTTCATAAAAATCGTCTTCAGGTGCTCTGCATTCTTAATGGTGTCGTTTTGGCTGTGGGCTTGATCGTGGCGATGCTGCTTTCTGATGATACTCGGTGGACGAACTGGAGCTTGAGCAGATTGGGCGAAACCACCTCGAATCGCCTGTCTGCGTTTTCGTTCAATTCGGGAGTATTTTTATCTGGTTTGATTATGGCGACGATTGGGTTTTTTATGAATCGTAGTTATCTTAAACTTGGTCAAATTCGCTCTGCTCGGATATCTGGTTGGATACTTTCATTGTTTGCAATTTGTATGATAGGAGTGGCACTTTGTCCGAACGACACAATGCATGCGGCACATTTCGTTGTTTCGCGAAGCATAGTTATATTGATGGTTCTATTGATGTTTCTATTGCCGTCAAGCTTGAGCTATTTGACTCATCGCGAGCGATTAATGTCGTTTGGCTTTCCGATTTTTGCGGCAATTCTGACGACGCAAGGTTACGCTATGGGCAAGTTTTGGTTTGTGATAGTTGAGGTTTTATTGGGAATTTTTTCAACAGCATGGCTATTTTTGGTTTGCCGTCGAATGGAACTTAAATTGTCCGACCTGAAAACTTCGTAAAATGCTATAATTACTTCAAAAGGAGTAATTATGAATCACACAATTTTTGACGACATCGTATCTGGAAAAATGAAATCTTGGAAGATTTGGGAAGATGAGAAATTCCTAGCATTTTTAACACCGTTTCCGAATACACCAGGTTTTACTGTGGTGATTCCGAAGCAGAATCCGGGCGATTACGTATTTTCTTTGGACGATAATTTATATTCCGAAATGATGCTGGCAGTGAAAAAGGTTGCTGGTATTTTGGAAAAAGCATTTGACACCCCACGGGTGGCGCTGATTTTTGAAGGCACGGGCGTGGCGCATGTGCATGCCAAATTGATGCCGCTTCATGGCGATTTAGCAAAGGGAATTGGTTCGCCAGTGTCGCACGAGCAAGCGTTTTATGAGAAATATCCTGGTTGGTTAACCACGGCTGACGGTCCAAAAATGGATGATGCTCAATTGGATGAAATTCAGGCACGAATTTTAGCCGTGCAAGGTAAATAGGATAGCTAGTTTGCCTCTAATTTTACGTCTTTTCCTTCGTACATATCCAAATAGAACGGATATAATTTGGCGGCGTGCTTTTTAACCTCGTCTTGGTTTAAGGCTACAATGTCGTGACCGATACCAAATGAGGTCGGAATTGAATAATATTGGAATTTGGCGCCAGAAGCTGCAGCCATTTGCTTGGGTATGTTGACTGCGAGATTTTTATCAATTGCGGTGTCGTTTTCGCTTGTTACAACCCCGACATATTTTAACCCTGGAGCTTTTAGGTCGGATTTATAGTTCTTGGCGATTATTATATATTTTCCAAGAGCGCGATATGACAAATTGCTACCCGTGAACGAATCTGGAAGAATATTTCGTCCGTAAAGATTTCGTAAAAGCGGAATTTTCCAGGAAGGAGTTTCCGACTCTGAAGGCTGATAAAAAGGTGATAGAAATAACGCTCGTGATATCGTTTGGCTATTGTACTGAGTAATCCAAGTCGCCATATTTGCGCCGCCAGAAAGTCCGACAACTCCCGTTTCATCACCCAAGCCGCTGATAATGCTGGTGCTGGAGTTCATAAATTGCGCCATTGCTGGAATGGTGATTTCTCCATGCCGTTTGTTATCAGTAAGTCCATGGCTGGGAACGCGGGGAATATAGACGTTGTAGCCAGCGTTGAAAAAGGTGTCGCCCAGGTCTGCGAATTGCTGTGGGCATGCGCTTACGCC
>CAUTWR010000012.1:0-13742 GCA_963542105.1 uncultured Candidatus Saccharibacteria bacterium
ATTGTCCAGTAGATATACCGAAATATCTTCATTATATTCGCGGTTGGGATCGAGTACAGAACGATTTTCCATTTCAAGCCGACGCCGCGATAATTGTCGATACAAGTGCGGATATCCTTCTTAGTAAGGTATTAGAAACTCCTGGAGCTCGACATTTCTTGGAAACTCACCCGACTCTGGTTATCGATCATCACACAGCCGAATCGACGCTCAGCTTTGATCATATTATGTTATCAGAAACCGTCGTGGCGACCGGGGAATTGCTATATAAACTATTCAAGCATTCCGACTGGAAGATAAATCCTCAGGCGGCCGAAGATTTATTGATAGCTATTATGAGCGATAGCCTGGGGCTTACTACGCAAAACACCACAGCTCAGACTTTTCATACGGCAGGAGAACTTACAGAGCTGGGCGCATCCAACGCAGAAATTGAAGAGCGACGACGCGAATTTATGAAAAAATCGCCAGAAATTTTGGCGTACAAGGGAAAATTGATCGAGCGAATCGAATATTTATTAGACGGACAATTGGCGCTGGTGCATGTGCCATTTGAAGAGATTCAAGCCTATAGCGACGCCTATAACCCTGGAGCGTTGATTGGTGATGAATTGAGGCTGGTTGAAGGCGTGGCGCTTAGTTGTGTTATTAAAACTTACCCTGACGGCAAATTAACTGCGCGCTTACGAGGTAATTTACCAATTGCCGACACCGTGGCCGGCTACTTCGGCGGCGGAGGTCATCCTTACGCGGCAGGATTCCGTGTATATGAACGTTATGATGAAATCGTAAGGGAATTAGTCACGGCAACAGATCAGGCTTTGCGAGAAATAGAGAATCATTGATTTTTTAATACGCATATTGTATAAATATTATCAGCTTTCGCTCTAAAATTCATCTTTAAAGTGAAAGCTGTCCTTTAGATATTCAATCCGCTACATTATAAGGAGAAACAATGCGCCGCTCTGACAGATTGCTAAAGTTTCTAATCGGATGCTACGTCGTGACCCTGGGTGTATTCGCCGTAGCTACGGTATCTGCGACTATCAATGCCATGGAAACGCCAGAGAGCCAACGCACCATTATCACCATTTCCAATAGTGATAATATTAGTGCTATGGCCGCTCCTACTTGGATGCTGTACGTACTATTAGTCGTTGTATGCGCAATTGCAACTCTTATCTGTCTAGATAAACTGTTGGCGCTATACGAAGAATATAGGGAAGATTCCGAAGATTTTTACGACGAAATGACACAGTCTTAATCGGTCGGAAGTATCGGATGATCTTTAATCGTCCGCTTATCTAAGGGCTAATGCCCGCTAAGAATAGCTCGCCTTGAGACTTTTGGTCTCGGCCGAAACTCTCTTGGCGGGCTATTTCTTTTGGTCCTAAAAGTTGTTTTGTTATTAGTATTGACATTTTGAATTATTCGTGATAATATACGTTTTAGCTTTTATTGACAAGTCGAGTAAATCCTTGTCCGAAAGCGCACATTGACAAGCAGCCTAGCACGGGATGAGGTTTTATTCCTTTTTTGAGGAGAAAATATAAAGAGGAATGGAATCTCATCCTGTGTTGAAAAGAACAACACTCAACCACATTCACGTGGGGGTGAGAAGAAAGAAGAGATCATGGAACTTGATCCCTGTACAAGGGAATGCAAAGGGAACGTACTACTTTTCGACAACCCATTCGAAAAGCCAGTTGCGGCACCCGCTAGGATCCGCTTAGATCAAGAGGGTTGGGAGATGATGGAGTTCATCGACCATGCTCGGGAGAAGCTAATCAATGGATTTAGTGATGACTACGATCAGACCAGATTAGGTAGTCTAATGAAGACATTGAATGCTATTGATGAGTGTATATTCACTATTGCGGCCTATGGACGCATAGATCGGCAATCTTCAGAAGCACAGGAGCAGAAGGTTTCCACAAGAAATCTGTCTGCCGTAGCGGATAGACTCAACATTATGATTGCTAAGGACTTTTCTCCGCTCATCGTCGACGCTGAATTGGAAAAGGCGAAAAAGGAGCACCGTCTCAGCGTAGTTCCTCTTTTATCCTCTGTGTATACGAATGCCGTATGGCACTATGTTCTCAGCAGCATAAGCTCTGCACTGAGGGTACAAGACTCCAGAAACACCCTCCTAAAGATAGCGAACGCTCTCTGAGAGAGCCTGGATCACAATAGCGACAAGTTGTTCTTTTTTATAAAGGCTGCTTGTCGCTATTCATTGAAATTATTAAGTCCCAACTGGGGCTGTTTTTTATTCTATTGACTTTTTTACGCAAGTGTGATATAAATGAATACAGCTTTTGTTGACGAGTAAATCCTTGTCCGAAAGCGAACCTTGACAAGCAGATGTAAGATTATAAGACGAAACTTAAGCATGAAGCGAGGTTTTGGTTGTTGATAGAAGATGTAATTGACAATTGAAATCTCGTTTCATGCTCAAATTAGGTAGCAGCATGGTCTTTGTCGAAAGGCAAAGCTGGCGACAGTCGCCGCGAGAGAAAGAGAAAGGGCCAAAATGGCACCTATCGCAAACAACGCCAAGCGTTCTACCGAGTGGTACGCCGTACCGCCACAGCAAAAGATCGTTATCCACGCGGGCAGGTTTTCAGCCCATCTCTACGACAGCAAGAACGTTTACGTCACGTTCCCGAGCAACAAGAATTACTGGCCAGACTGGAAGAACGGCCATCTTGACAATAACGGAGCGATTCACCACTATGGCCACGAGCTATCCGACGACCTTGGTGTCAGTGTGGGTTTTATTTTCGGCAATCAGGGCGACCCTGGGCTACTACCAATGGGCGACCACAAGGGAAACACTTGTGGGTACAGCTTCAGGCACGGCTCCCGAGGTTACGCACAACTAAAGTACGGTGATTTCTTTACCGCCACTCACAATGTAGCCGGAACTCTCATCGATACGACTAACGAATCGTGTTTTTTCCCAATGCTGGACGGTGACGTATACAACTTATACGTATTCCGAAAAGGCGCCAACCTGACCTTAGGTGGGGTACTTGACGCCGACGAATTCGCGTGTATCATCCCTGGGGAAGAAGATATTTACTTGCGCAAAGTAGAATCTTTTCCTCGCTATGGAGCATTGCGGATGAAAAAATTCATCAACGGCAAGTTCGCGGAGCTTGTATTGGTAGAAGGCACCAATAACAGTTTGTTCGTTTCTAGGTTACTGCCAAAGGTAGTCCCTGGAGAGCACCACCCATTACCTTAGTCCTGAGGTAACTCTAGCCTCCTGATTTCTTTCTGCTTTATAGCAGTAAGTTATCAGGATCAACTGCTGAATAGTGATGGGCAAGATGACCCCAAAAATTAAGGTTCATTCTTCCGACACGTCTTAATCTTCATCTGCTTGTCGCTATTCATTGGAAATTATTAAGTCCCAACTGGGGCTGTTTTTTATATCAATTTTGAAAAACCAACCAGAGTGCCGTACAATAGAACTAATGATAAAACTCTATAACACGCTCACTAGACGAAAAGACGAACTGAAACCGCTCGACGGAGAGACGGTCAAGTTTTACACCTGTGGACTAACAGTTTATTCGCAACCGCACATCGGCAATTGGGTTGGCTATATTTACTGGGACGTATTGGTACGATTGTTACACTGGCAAGATATTCCCGTTATTCGAACGCAAAACATCACTGATGTTGGACATTTGACCAGCGATGACGATAACGGCGAGGACAAAATGGAAAAAGGTGCGCGCCGTGAGGGGAAGACTGCCTGGGACGTGGCGGAAAGGTATATTTCTGTTGCAAATCATGAAGCTTACGACGTACTAAAATTGATAAAACCTGATTATTTGGTGCGGGCGACGGATTATATTCAGCAGCAGATTGACTTCGCCCGCGGACTAGACGATAAAGGGTTTTTATATAAAATCGACGGCGACGGCATGTATTTTGATACGTCGCTTTTGAAGGATTACGGTAAATTGGCGCGGCTGGACGTGGCGGGTCTGGAAGCTGGCGCCAGAGTGAGTGTCGAAGAAAAGCGCAATATTACCGACTTCGCCGTCTGGAAGTTTTCGCCAAAAGACGCCAAGCGCGATATGGAATGGGATAGTCCGTGGGGAATCGGTTTTCCTGGCTGGCATCTGGAATGTTCGACAATTGCCCGTGAAACACTTGGGGATTCTATTGATATTCACGCGGGCGGGATTGATCATATTCCAGTTCATCACACGAATGAAATTGCCCAGAGCGAAAGTCTGACTGGAAAACAATTTTCTCAAATTTGGCTACACAATAATCACATAAAAGTTGACGGCCGAAAGATGAGTAAATCTCTGGGAAATATTATTACGCTGGAAGATATTATTTCGCGAGGATTTAGTCCGATAGCGTTTAAGCTGGCGATTCTCAGTAAGCATTATCAAACGGAAGGGAATTTTACCTGGGAAATTCTGGAAGCAGCGCAGGCACGGCTAAATCATTGGCGAGATTATGCGGTTCTGAGACATCAGACTCACGACACGCTGGAAGATGACGATGATAAGGACGAGCAGGACGATTCGGTTTCGTTATTAGCGGGACGTCAGGCGTTGGTCGAGAAATTGAACGATGATTTGGATACTCCAGGCGCACTGGCGTTGATTGATGAAGTATTTTCAAAGTTGGATCATACACCACTTGATAAGATTCATCGACAGAGTTTGGTGCAGTTTATTGATGAGATTGACGAGATTTTAGGGCTAGATTTGGCTGAGTCTACGCCTGATATTACTGACGATTTGAAGAGGTTGATTATCCAGCGACGTCAAGCACGCGCAGAGAAAAATTGGGAAGAATCCGACAGAATTCGCGATGAACTTCTTCAGGCTGGCGTTGCCGTTCGTGATACGCCAAGCGGCAGCATTTGGACATGGAAATAGCCCGCTGGATTCAACGGGCTATATTTTTTTCTGCGTCAACTAATCTTCGTTTTTCAACTTTTTAACTAATTTATTAAGAGGTTTTTCGCTTTCAACACGCTTAGATTTGACCTGCTCCAAGTAATTATCCAGCAAAACTTTCACGACGCCAGCGGCTGGAATAGCAACCAAACCTCCCAATAGACCACCGACATATAAACCAATTGTCACCGCGACCAAGACAGTCAGAGCCGACAACTCAACCTTCTTTGATTGGATGGACGGGGAAACAAAGTTATTCTCAATCTGTTGATAAATAACGAAATAAATCGCATAAATAACGCCTGCTGTCATATTGTTGAAGAATAGTAATAGTGATATCAACGCGCCAGCAATCGTTGCACCAAACATCGGAATTAGCGTCAACACAAACGTCGCCATAACGGTGAGCATTGCCAAATTTGAATTTATGACAGGGAATGTCAAGCTCAGAACAAACACCACGAAACCTGATAATATCGCATCGATTCCAGAAACCGTCAATTGCCCAGAAACATATCCCGTAATCACGTTATACATACGACCGACCAGTTTCTTGTGACGCTCCATTTTTTCTTCGTCGTTGTATAATCCCCACAAACGCTTCACCCAAGTTGGACCCTCGAGGAGCATCAGGAATGACAGCACCAGCACCAAGAATAACGATCCTAAGAATGACGCCAAAGAGCCAACGCTGGATAATAGATTCGTGCCAACGCTCGTGGCCCAAGATGAAGATTGCTGCTTAATGTTTTCCATCATCGAATCAACCTGTGGGCGCAAATTATTCTTATCAATAAAATCATTGACACCACGCCATTGTGAGCTGGCCTGGTCGATTATACTCGGAATGCTTTCGACGAATTTGGCAGACTGCTGGACAATTGGCGGAATAACAAACCAAACCACGCAGCCCAAAAGCAGAACCAGCGTCGTATACGCCAGCGCCGTGCCGCCCAATCGGCTTTTTCCAGGCAATTTTTTAGCAATTGCCGCAACTGGACGGTTCAACGCCAACGCCAAGAACAGGGAAATTCCCAATAAAACCAGCGCATCCTTCGCGGAATAAATTGCCAAACCAGCCAGACCAAAGCCCATCACGACCAGCCAAAACCGCACAAATGTTTTCGTGTCTATCTCTATACGTACTTTCATAATTAAACTTTACCAGCTTTTCGGCGTGTCCGCAACGCCGACAGAGATAATTTACTATCATAAGACATCGCGCCGTAGCGGAAAACGCGCACTGATAGCCACATAACAAACACCGCTGTAGCGACCAAAATTGCCGTACCGAGCAAAGCTTCCCAAATCGGCAAATTGCCTATTGCGTTTCGTAATAACAATGGAATCGGCGCGGTGAATGGAAATAGCGACAAGAACTTAACGAAGAAATAATCAGGGAAGGAAACAAACGCCGTGATTCCGTAAAATGGACCAATGAATAGCATAATCACAATTCCGAACCACTGGCTGGCTTCTTTGGCGGTCGGCATCATCGCGCCCAAAGTCACCAACATTCCCGTAAATAAAGTGAAGCTGGCGGAGAAAATTATGATCGCCAGACCAATTCTCACAGGATCAAATACGAGCGTACTCAAGTCCAGATTAGGCAATTGCAACTTCGAGCCAAACGCCAAATAGTCCGCCAAAACTGGCAAAACAATTACCAAAATCTGAATCAAAGCCAACACCATCAAAGACAGAATTTTACCCGTAATTAAAGTGTCAGTTTTAACGGTCGTAAGCAACATTTCAACCGTGCGATTTTCTTTTTCTTCGGTAGTACTGATGAGCATTTGATTGCCGAAAATACTGATGAGAATAAACAAAACAACCAAAAACATTCCCGGCACAATCATCTCATTGATACCGCCATGCTCTTTTCCATCCAGATATGTAGTTGATGACAATTGGACTTTGTCGCGTAAAATTGCGACCTGAGCTGGACTGACATCGCTCGCCACTGATTGACTTAATAAACTCTGCGCCACCGCGCTGTATTTTCCGTTTTGGAATAGCCCAACATCTTTACCGTAAACTTCAACTTTCTGCTTACTCAAATCTTTTGGAAAATAAATATATGCGTCGACTTTATTATTTTTTACGTTGTCAATTCCAGATTCTTTCGATTTGGCAGTTTTGGCTTTAATTGCCGCCAGTAATTCTGGCTTTACCAACTTTGAATCGTCCGTAACTTCCAGTGAAAATTCTTGCTTTTCCAGATTTTTTGACGCTTCAATAGTCGTGCTTTGCGACCAAAACATAATGCCGTACAGAATCGCTATCATCAACGGAAAACCTAATGCCGTCAGCCAAAATGTCGGCTTTTTTAACGTCCTAAGAGTCTCAAATTTGAAAACCGTCCCCAAATTATGCATTTTACTCATCGCCCAACTCCTTCGCTTCGCCGCCGTAAACTTGGATAAAAATATCATCCATTGATGCGCCGCCAAATTGACTTTTTACTTCTTCTAGCGTTCCGTATGCCGCCGCTTGACCGTCTTTCAGTAAGATCAGACGATCGCACAATCTTTCAACTTCCTCCATTTGATGTGTCACGTAAATAATCGTTGCGCCAGCTTTTCGCTGTTTTTCAATTATATTCATTAACAATCGGCGATTCACCGGATCAAAACCTTTGGCTGGCTCGTCCATAATCAGCAGTTCTGGATCGCCCATAATTGTCACGCCAAGTTGAATCTTCTGCTGCTGTCCACCAGACAATTTGTCGAGTCGAATATTAGCCTTGTCGCTCAAATTGACACGCTCCAAAAACTTCAGAGAAAAATCCTTAGCTTCTTTGCGACTCAAGCCCTTCAATTGACCAAAATAAAGCATCACATCCAGAACTTTTTCTTTTTTATACAAACCGCGCTCCTCGGGAAGATATCCGAGGCGAATCTGGCTGTCCACCGAATACGGCTTTCCGTCAATCAATAAATCGCCCGCGGTCGGCTGATATAGACCAAGTAATGCACGCAACGTCGTAGTTTTTCCCGAGCCATTGCTTCCCAAAAAACCAAAAACATCGCCACGATAAACATTAAAACTCAAATCATTAATGACAGTTTTATCGCCAAAGTTCATCTTAAAATGACGAATCTCAACCATTTTTTTATTATCTGGCATAAGCCTCCTTTTCTTTAAGTAAAATTATAACACTTAGCCAAAAAAAAGATATAATATACATATGCGACTATTGGTTATTGAGGACGAACGAAAAATTGCGAGGGTTATAACCGAATCTTTGAAGCGCGAAAAATACGCGGTCGATACCGCTCACGACGGAGAAGAGGGCTTTAATTTGGCAGACAGTCAGCCGTATGATTTGTTGATTGTTGATCGAATGTTGCCGGGATTAGAGGGCACGGAGATTGTTAAAAAACTACGCGAAAACGGGAAAAATATGCCAATTTTATTCCTTACGGCACTAAGCACGACCGAAGATAAAACGCTCGGGCTGGACGTGGGCGCTGATGATTATTTGACTAAGCCATTTGCAATTGACGAGCTGTTGGCGCGCGTGCGAGCCTTGCTTCGTCGTCCGCCGATTCAGCAACCAGACGTTCTGCAAATTGACGATTTGAAAATTGACAAGCAGCAGCAAACCGTAACGCGAGCTGGAAAGAATATTGACCTCACGAACAAAGAATATGTGCTGCTGGAATATTTGATGCAACACCCAAATCAGATTCTCAGTAAGGAAACATTAATTGATCACGTCTGGGATTTTGATGCCGATATTTTACCGAATAATGTCGAGGCGTACATAAAAAATCTGCGTCAAAAAATCGACAAACCATTCAAAAAACAATTAATAAAAACCGTGCGCGGCTTCGGCTATAGGATTGAATCATGAAAATTTTTACTTCAGCAACAATTAAGTTGGCAGGCTGGTATTTGATGATTTTGATGATCGTCAGTTTGCTGTTTAGTAGCATTATTTTTCAGGTGGCGCGCTCAGAGGTTGATGCGCAAATTCATAAGATTATCGTTCAGAAACAAGGTGATTTTCCCGTAGTTAATCTGTCGGAGAGAATAGATAATTCAACTCAAAATCTTTTGATTAGTTTGGGCTATATAAATCTTATCGTGTTGCTTGCTGGTGGCTGGTGTTCGTATTTATTGGCAAAGATCACTTTAAAACCAATAGAAGCCGCCCATAAAGCACAGTCGCGATTTGTCGCCAATGCTAGCCATCAATTGCGAACTCCATTAGCCGTCATGAAAGCTGAAACTGAGTTTGCGTTAAAAAATCGAAAAGCAGAGAGGGCGGAACTTACAGAAACTCTGGAGAGTAATCTGGAAGAGATCAACAAACTGACGGAGCTTACGGCGATGCTTCTGGAGTTATCACGGACAGAAAATAAGTTGGCACTGGAAGATAAAAGTTTCAATTTGACGGAATTGATATCCGAACTCATCCGCGAACGGAAAGCCGAAGCGCGAGTTAAAATGAATTGCCCAGAACACATAAATATTCCGCTTCATCACACCGCGACGCGAGAATTATGCGCGATTTTGCTCGATAATTCATTGAAACATAGCCCGAAAAATTCTGTGGTAAAAATTTGCATTACCCCATCGAAACAAAACATCACCGTCAACTTCATCAACGACGGCACAATCTCACAACAAACCTTACCGCACGTTTTTGAGCGATTTTTCCGCGGCAACCAACAGACGAAAGGCTACGGATTAGGATTGCCATTAGCGGAGCAATTGACAAAAGCACTGGGCGGACAAATCTCTGTTAGCACCTCAAAAAACTCAACCATTTTCACAATTTCCTTACCGATTCTGTAAATTTTCAGCTATTTTTCAGAATTAAATGTTGTAATAGGATTGTTGATTGGCAAAGTTGCCGATCCGAAAGGGGAAGTATGAGTACAACATTTTTAAGCAAAAAAGGATTTAAGGAGCTTCAGAAAGAAATTTCTGGGCTAGAGATTTCAGAGAAAGCGCTTACGTTGGAATTGAAAGAAATTGGGCGCGCCAAATCACGCGATGATAAATTACGCCGCAACGATGTAATTACGCAGCTGGAAAATATCCAATCAAAAATCTTTATGAAGAAGGATATTTTGCATCACGCCAAGCCGCTGCCAAGGAAGCGTGATCGATTGAAAATTGCTATCGGCTCAGTCGTGGATTTGGTGGATCAGCAGGGAAAAATTTTCCGCTATACGCTGGTTCACAGCCTGGAAGCAAACCCTCTGGACGGGCGAATTTCCGTGGATAGTCCGCTGGGAAAAAGCCTACTGAACCACAAGAAATCCGAAACTGTCTCCTGGAAAAATGGCTTGATGACCAAACAACTACAGGTTGTCAACATTAGCTAATCTCAATTGTCCACCACGACAGTTTAGCTCTCACTAGCGAGTGAGAGCTTTTTTTCATATAATAAGCATATGCTTTTCTATAATTTATCAATCGACGAAACATTGAAGAAGCTAGAGTCACACAGTAACGGCCTAACAGTAAGTGAGGTAAAAAAATACCAGAAGAAATTTGGAGAAAACGTTATCAAGATCCAAAGTGAACCACTTTGGCGAAAAATCATTGAGCCATTTGCTGACATTTTTTCGCTAGTGTTAATGTTGGCGGCAATTGTTAGTATTATTCACAATGAAATTATCGACGCTGTTATTATAATTATAATATTGGTTATTTCCGCTATCATTTTTTACGTGCAACGATTTTCAACCGATCGAGTACTTAGGAGCTTGTCTCGACACGATGCACAAAAAATCGATGTTTTAAGATCTGGAAAAATCATCTCCATCGATAGCTCAAAACTAGTTCCAGGCGATATTGTCAATTTATCTGAGGGAGAGAAAGTTCCAGCCGACATTCGATTGATGAAAGCGATAAATCTTCGCATTGACGAATCTCAATTAACCGGCGAATCAATTCCAATTAGTAAAAATAGTGATAAGTTAGACGGCGAGCGGCAAATTTACGAACGCACAAATATGCTTTTCCAGGGATCATTCGTCGTTTCCGGAACGGCAACTGGAATAATTACCGCAATTGGCAATCAAACAGAGTTCGGTAATCTGGCCTCATTGTCAAAAAAAGAAGCCACCAAAAGCCCAGTTCAGCAAAAAATCGATAAACTAATAGCCAGAATTATTACGATTATTAGTGCCGTGGGCGCTGTAGCGTTTTGCTTAAGTTTATTGCGCGGAATGGACGTTCTAGATAGTCTAAGGTTTGTTATTGCACTTTCGGTAAGCGCTGTGCCGGAAAGTCTACCAATTGCTATTTCCATAGTGTTGGTTTTGGGAATGCGACGAATGGCGAAGAAGAAAGCGCTCGTCCATCAGATGCGCGCAATTGAAACGATTGGCGTAATAACTACAATTGCGACAGATAAGACCGGAACTCTTACCAAGAATTTGCTGACTGTTCAGGAAACATGGACTCTTGAAAAGCGTAATAATCTTCCAAAAATAATGGGGTATTTCGTTAATCATGGCGATAGCAAGAGTCATGATCCGCTTGATATTGCGCTGGATAATTTTGCCCGAAAAAATAGCGCGAATATCCATGGAGCACCCGTGTCGGAATTGCCGTTCAACCAAGATTTCTCAATGTCCGCCACAATTTGGCATAACGGAGCGAATTATAAAATATATTATAAAGGCGCACCAGAAGAAATTATCAAACACTGCAAGTTAACAACAACAGATCTAAAACTTGCCAAAAAATCTATCACCGACCTAACATCAAAAGGCTATCGAGTGGTAGGCTTGGCGACTAGTGAAAATTCAGAAATACCGACCGACTTTTCTAAAATATCACACCAAAAATTACAGTTCACAGGACTCGTGGCGGTGGCTGACGTCTTGCGCCCAGAGGCTTCTCGTGCTATAAAATCGGCAATTTCGGCTGGTGTTTCGGTTCGAATGATCACTGGAGATCACTTTGAAACGGCATATCAAATTGGCAAAAAGCTAGGTATGGTTGAGAACCGAGAAGAGGTTTTTGACTGCCGAGAAATGTCAAAAATGACCGATGACCAATTAGATAGGATAATTAAACAAACAAAGGTTTTTTCACGCGTCATACCGGAACAGAAGTATCGTATTTTAACAATTTTAAAACGTCATAATATCACTGCCATGACTGGGGATGGAGTAAATGACGTTCCAGCTTTATCTGGAGCGGACGTAGGAATTGCTATGGGTTCAGGATCACATATTGCGAAAGATGCTGGTGCAATAATCCTTTTGGATGACAATTTCAAGACGATAATTGATGCTATGCGGGAAGGTAGAATGATTATTGCCAATATAAGGCGAATGTTGTTTTATTTACTGTCAACCAACACAGGTGAGCTGATTACGATGATAGGCGCACTACTAATTGGCATTAAAACACCCCTAGAGCCTGTGCAGATTTTATGGGTCAATTTAGTTACCGACACGTCAATGGTAATTCCGCTCGGACTGGAACCTGCCGAAAAAAATATCATGAAACAGCCACCAAAGAATATCGACGCACCAATCTTAGATAAGGTTATGGTTTGGCGAATGGCTGTAGCTGCTGGAACTATGGCGGCAATAGCCCTGATTACTTATGTATTCTTTGAAAAGCATTACGGACACAATTATGCACAAACTCTGGCATTCATCTCTCTGGTGGTCAGTCAATGGGCAAATGCGTTTAATGCTCGCAGCGATCAAGATTCCGTCTTCACACGCCTAAAAGTAATGAACCGAGGATTTTATATTGGAATAGCAATGTCACTAATACTGCAGGCTTTGGTATTGTTCGGACCACTCGGCGAAATACTACACATACATCAAGTAGCTATTCATCACATGGCACTAATTAGCGTTATATCATTAATTATTCCGGTCGCTACTAGTGAAATTCACAAGTGGCAAAGCAGGAAAGCGAAGCATACTTAAAAAAATAAAAGTCGCCCAAAAGAACGACTGTTTATGCCTGTCAAATTTGGCTGGGACGGCAGGATTCGAACCTATTTCCAGACTATAGCACAGCATTGAAAGATAAATTAGGGCAAAGCTCTGCTCGGCTGGTTGCTCGCACCCCGACCCGCCGAAGGTCGCTGCTGAGATTTTAGTGATTTCCATTTAAATATTGCACTTAATAAATAGCGTTGCTCCTATAGTAATACTTATGTTATTGCAGTATAGTAAAACCATGGGCAAACTCCACCTACACATCGCTAACGCCAACCAAACTTTCACCGATCCCGAAATTGCCATATTCAAAAATACAGCGCAACAAGCCGAGACTTTTGTTTCGAGCGAGTTCGCGCAGTTTGATTACGAAGTTGATGTAATTATCACTACACCTTCGTTTATGCTGTCAACTATCGCCGAGGACGGAATCGCTGGCAAAACGCTTCATTCGCGCTTGATTATGATTTCTGTTGATAAAAGCCAGCACGGGGTTAGCGAGGATTTTATTTTCGAAACGATTTGCCACGAAATGTCGCATTCGCTGCGTTGGGAAAAACTGCCTGAATATGCCGAAACTATGTTTGATGGAATGATTTTGGAGGGCTTGGCGGTCGCGCTAGAAGAGGAAGCGATGATTAAACTCGGACGGCGAAACCAACAATTTTTCTTGAGAGAAATGCAGAAAACTTCTCAAGCTGAAATTGATAAGATAATTGCCGCACTACAAGGCATTTTTGAAGACAAGGTTTACGATTATACCAAAATATTTTTCACCGGCGATGATATTTTGCCGCGCTGGGCGGGGTATAAACTTGGGTATTACTTTGTGAAGCAATACCTACATCAAACTAGTCAGACTATCGCACAG
>CAUTWR010000013.1:0-13687 GCA_963542105.1 uncultured Candidatus Saccharibacteria bacterium
AAGCCGAAGCTGCTAAGAATATTGCCGAATTCCCAGATGGAGTTAAGGTTCTCAACGGTCGATTCGGTCCGTACATCACCAACGGCACTAAAAATGTCAAAATCCCTAAAGATACGGATCCGAAAACTATTACTCACGAAAAAGCTCTGGAGCTATTAAGCACCACAACAGCAAAGCCAACTCGCAAACGCGTAGTTAAAAAAGCTACCAAAACATCCGCTAAAAAGAAATAGCGTTTTCATACTATCCAATAATTCCGGATAATAAAAACTCTTCATATAATCTATTGCAAAAAACGTAAAATAAATGCTATAATTTATATCAGCAATTATGGCATTTATCTATTGACTTTTGTCAAATGCAATTGTATAATTAAAAACATATTTTCAATCAATATAACCTGTGGTGAGGCAGAGAGGATGTTTCTAGTAGCATGAGCGAGACAGCAAAAACCGAGCAAAGCGCCAAATTAAATTCTGTCGTCGATACTATTATTTCTAAGATTCCGCAAGAGCGCGAGAAGGAAATTATTTCTCGACGATTTGGTTTGTACGACCGAAAAGAAACGTTAGAGTTAATTGGCGATATGTTCGGCATTACTCGCGAGCGCGTTCGTCAGCTAGAAAAAGCAATCTTAACGCGTCTACGTGCAGCTGTCGCCGAGGGAGAACTTCCTTCGGTTATTGCTATGGAAAAAGAAATCACTTCGAGTTTGTCTGAGATGGGACGAGTTGCGCGTATGCAAGATTTGGCGTCGCATTTCCTCGGTAAAGAAGCTACTGCAATTGACCGCGCTCGTGTGGCGTTCATTTCCGAGCTAGCAGAAAATATTACGATCGTTACAGAAAATGATGACTACTATCAAGCTGCCGCAATCGACACGCTTGGAAATGAAAAGCAGGTTAGAGCAAGAGTCGAGGAAGTCGTAAAGACCATCAAAAAACATGGCGAGCCCGTTACCGCAGAAGAATTGCATAAAAAATTGGACTATGAACACCCTTCAAATATTGCAGCCTTGGCTACTGTTAGCAAAAAATTAGCTAGCTTAAACGACCAATGGGGACTAGCCAAATGGCCAGCCGTTAACCCAAAGAACATCCGCGATAAAATCTACGTTGTTCTGGACACCAACGGCTCGCCGATGCATTTTTCCGACATCGCCAAGGGAATTCGGGACAGCGAATTTAACCGCCGAAGCGTCACGACGCAGGCAATTCACAATGAACTTATTAAAGACAAGCGCTTTGTACTAATCGGTCGCGGTATTTACGCGCTTGCCAGCTGGGGCTATAGTCGCGGCACTGTTTCAGATATCATTACCGATATTTTGAAGAATTCCGAAACTCCGCTTCACCGCGACGAAATCGTTCGTCAAGTTCTCGACAAACGACAAGTTAAAGAAACAACGATTCTGCTCAATCTTCAATCAAAACCGCAATTCAAACGCGTCGCTAAAGCCACTTACGTTTTCGAAGAAGTCGCTCAAGCTTAGTTGCAAACTTCCTTCAGAGGTGAGATAATTTATACAGCATGCAAATCATTTCTTGGCTCATCGGTACGTTATTGCAATGGTATGTCTGGATGCCAATCGTGGCAGTCCTGATGTTTTTGACGTGGCGGAATTATCGGAAGATAGAAGATTTTACCCCAGTTGAGAGTGTACTTTTGATTCTGGAAATTCCACGCACTAACGATAAGCAAGAGCTTGCCGCCGAGCAGTTATTCGCTTCACTGCACGGAATTCTTCGTGACAATAAAGAATTGCGATTATCTGGCGGACACCAGGAGCACATCAGCTTTGAAATCGCCTCAGTCAATGGGCAAATTCGCTTTTACGTTTGGGTGCCAAAAACCTTGCAGAGCTTTGTCGAAGGACAGATTTATTCTCAATATCCAACCGTTCAAATTCACCAAGCCGACGAAGATTACACCGAGCACGAGCGCGACCACGAAGTTGCTTACTCGACAGAATTGACATTAACCACAGATGAATTTCTCCCGATTCGCACCTTCCAGAACTTCGAAGTCGACCCGCTGGCGGGCATTACAGGCACGTTGGCAAAATTGGAAACCACCGGTGAAGAATTGTGGATTCAGGTGCTAGTCAGACCAATCCCAGATGACTGGCAAAACGCCGCAGATCGATATATCAATAGTATAAGAAACGGACGAATGTTCTCCTTGCCAGGGTTCGGCGGCAGCATGCAGTGGCTAATCGGCGTACTTGGCGCGTTATGGCAACCACCAGAGCAGGGGGTCGGGCAATCAACAAAAATTGAGCTATCAGACCGCGATAAAACTCGCATTTCTGAAGCAGAGAAAAAAGCAACCAAGCTCGGATATGAAGTAAAAATCCGCTTGGCTTATATGGGCGAAAGTCAGACAAACGCTAAGCTTCGCATGCAGGCGCTCGTCGGTACGTTTAAGCAGTTCAATTCAACCAATCTCAACGGATTCCACGCCGTCAAGGGCGCGTTTGGCAAAGAATTTATTGATAAATATCGCAAGCGTTCGTTCATCGGCGACGGTTTTATCTTAAATATAGAAGAATTGGCGTCAGTTTTTCACTTGCCACACACCAACGTTGAAACGCCAAATATAGTTTGGGCGAGCTCCAAAACCGCAGAACCGCCATCCAAATTGCCAGTCTTAACCGGCGAAGATGTCAACGACGACCAAATTTCTGCCTTTGGTGTCACCAACTTCCGCGGCATCAGCCACCAATTCGGCATGTTGCGCTATGACCGCTCACGCCACGTTTACATAATCGGGCAAACGGGCGCCGGAAAAAGCGGACTATTAGAGCTCTTCGCCTTAAGCGACATTTTCCATAATCAAGGATATGCCATCATCGACCCGCACGGCGACTTCGCAATCAACAACATGAAATTTATCCCCGGCAGCCGATTGAACGACGTGATTTATTTTAATCCAGCCGACACCGCGTATCCTCTGGGATTCAACCCACTGGAAGTCACAAACCCGAACCAAAAAACCAACATCTCATCAGAAATCATCGGCGTTTTGAAGCGTATTTTCGGCGATTCGTGGGGGCCACGGCTTGAGTATATTTTGCGATATACGATTCTGGCTTTGCTGGACCGACCAGAAGCGACGATGCTTGATATTACTCGCATGCTAACAGATAAGGAATTCCGAAAAGAAACGCTGACTTATTGCCAAGACACCGTGGTTTTGCAATTCTGGAATGTCGAATTTGCCAGCTGGAATGACAAGTTTGTCGCCGAGGCAATTGCGCCAGTCTTAAATAAAGTCGGGGCTTTCACCGCCAATCCAATCATTCGCAACATCATTGGGCAGCCAAAATCCACGTTCAATATTCGCCAGATTATGGACGAAGGAAAGATTCTAATTGTCAATCTGTCCAAGGGTCTTATCGGTGAAGATAATGCCGCCATCCTCGGTTCGTTTTTGGTCACGAAAATTCAGCTTGCCGCCATGTCTCGAAGCGACATTCCTGACGTGCGCGACCGCCGCCCATTCTATCTTTATGTCGACGAGTTCCAGAACTTCGCCACTGATTCGTTTGCAACTATTCTATCCGAGGCTCGAAAATATGGCCTTAACTTGACCGTTGCCAACCAGTACATTTCCCAGATGAGCGATACGGTTCGCGATGCGGTTTTCGGCAACGTCGGCACTATGATTTCTTTCCGAGTTTCTGCTGACGATGCACCGATTCTTGCCAAGCAATTCGAGCCGAACTTTGAGTCAATCGATCTACTCCAGATGCACAATCGTAATTTCGTTGTCAATATGGTTATCGGCGGCGAAAAAACTCCCGCGTTTTCTGCCCGCACATTGGAACTTCCACCAAGCCAAGCTGACAACACGCCACACATTATTGAGCACTCGCGTCGCATGTATTCGCGAAACAGGGAAGATGTTGAGAAAGAAATTGACGCCGCAATAAAGCCTGTTCGCAATCAAAAAAAGCAACCCGCCAAACCTCAGTCGCAGCCCGTAAACAACGCTCCAGCGGTCAATAGCCAACCGAAAAAGTCGCAACCCGCAGCAAACGACGGCGAAGTTGTTTTGCAAATTCGCGGCAACGATAATACACCTACGGAAACTGCAATCAACACAGTTACACCGCTAGCTTCAGCCACGCCAAAAAGACGACGCCGCCGACGGAAAAAGAGCACTACCGCCGCCTAAAAACTATTCGTATCGCCACTGGCGCATATCGGAATTGTAAACATCGGTAATTCGCGGAGAAACCAACGTAGAAGTCGGTCCAGATGGCACCGATACGGCGTTTTGTTTAGTCAGAAAGGTGAGTAGTTTCTGGTTTTGATATCGTAGGTTTTTCGGTAATGGCTGACTAGCCACAACCTCGGCTCGCGGCGTAGACATCACAAAACCCCACTCACCAAATGATGGCACATTGATCGAAAACGCCGTCACATATCGCTCTGGATGAGACGATTTGACGGTGTTTGCCACCATATAAAAAGCGTGCGGAGAGAAAAATGAAGACGTCGCCTGTGTCACCATAACTCCGCGCTCCGTTAAAATATTGCCAATTTGACGATATAATTGCTCAGAATATAATTTGGCTAATTTTTCATTCGACGGATCCACCAGATCAATCAACACAACATCATATTTATCTGAGGTAGAGAAGGCGAATTGGAAAGCGTCTTGATTGACAATGGAAACGCGCGGATCATGCAAAGAGCGCTGATTTATATCGGTGAGAAGATGATTAGTTTTCGCCAGATTAGTCATCACCTCATCGATATCGACCAACGTAATATGTTCAACACTGGGATATTTCAAAACATCCCGAGCCAGCAAGCCATCGCCGCCGCCCATAATCAGCACGCGCTTCGGATTAGCGACTGAAGACAAAGCGGAAGCGGACAGCGTTTCGTGATAACGCGCTTCGTCAAGGCTGGAAAACTGCAGATTGCGATTCAAAAACAACCTGGTGTCATTTTTATATCTCGTCAGGACAATTTTCTGATACGGCGTCTGTTGCTGCCACATCACCGGATCTTTATAGGTTCGCTTGTCAATTCCATGTTCAATTTCTGTCGCAAAAATGAAAAATCCCAAAAGCAACATTGTTGCAATAACGCTAATTGTCATCACAATTTTCGACGCTTTCATTTGCTTAAGAATCAGAACCGCAACGCCAATATTCAGTGCCGCCACCAGATACGCACTACGCATTAAGCCAAGATACGGAAGCATAACGAGCGGGAATAATAGCGACGCAATTAATGCCCCAAAATAATCGAGCGCTAAAATCTTACTAAACAATTTCACCGAAGACTTGCGTCCAAACTCCTGAAACATCTTCATCAAAAGCGGAATTTCCAGCCCGATACAAATACCAATTGCCAAACTTATGACGGCAAAAATTAGCCAATGCGAACGCGTAAAAACGAATCCCAAATACATCAGCATCACCGAATTTCCGCCAATTAGCCCCAGAATAATTTCGTTCGTTGCGAAGCTGGTCGCTGGATGAAGCTTTATGTAATTGACTAGCAGTGAGCCAATTCCCATACCGAACAGCGTCACGCCAGTTGCCAGACTAAAGCTCAAAATCGAATCGCCCACCAGATATGACGCAGCCGCACCTAAAATCAGCTCGTAAATAATTCCGCCAATTGCTACCAAAATTGCCGCTGCAAATAAAGCGATTTGCTCTCGTTTCTCCGTGTTTGATCGTGACATAAATAACTCCTTTTATTTGCCAAGCCCGCCGCTACTGCCACCGTAAACACTGCGCGATCCACCATGACCTCCGCCGTTACTATTGTCAGAGCTGTTATCAACGAAGAATATAGACAGCAAGATCGCAATAATTATAATCGCAAATATAATCATTGACCAGTTAATCGGCTTAATTGTCCTGCCGAACATTTCCTTCTGCTCTTTGTCACTTAATTGAACCTTACGATAAGCATCGTACTCGCGGTTATTATACTTCTCAATCGTTATCAGCTGACGATTTTTTGGCGCGCCAGTGTCCCTCAAAGTAGCATACGCCATCAGTTCTTTCGGGAAAACTTGATAGGTATTCTTACCCTTAATATTAACAATTTCGCCCACGCCAACTTCATCAACTACTACCGTATGGTCTTTTCCGTCCTGCTCGGAAACTGTGAATGATTGACCTTTTTCTAGTTGAGCCGGATCAATTGCCTGAGTGAAACGAATTGGCTCATACAAAGAAACAATTTGGTCGCTATGATCATATTCCACCCAACTATCATAATCCGCCAGCCCTGTAATCTCCCATTCTTCCCAGTAGTAAAATCGCTTATCTTTCTTATCCCATTCGCGAAAAAGCAAACATCCAACAACTCGCAAATTCGTCTTCTTACCGGTCAAAATCTGATTAATTTTAAGTCGCGCCTTGGTTCGTTTCATATTACAATGCCATTTCTTTCATAATTATGTTTTTCGCGCCCAGCAGCCGTGCAATCAACTCTTTTATTTGTTGCAATTTATCATCATCCAGCATTTTACAAGTTGTCATCGCTATATACGCCACGCCGCTTTCCGGCCACGTATGAATCGCAATGTGCGACTCCGACAAAAGCAGGGCAGCGCTAATTCCTTGCGGAGAAAATTGATGCATTACCGATTCCAAAGAATGCAAGCCCGCCAATTCCGTAATATTTCTTAACAATTTCTGTAGCTCATCTGCATCATTAAGCAAAACAGAATCAACTTCGCTCACTTTTATGGTTATAGATTGGACCGCGGCATGCATATTATAGTAATTATATCATCTCTAGGGCGTCAGGAATAAAGGTGAAACGTGACTCTTAGGGAGTATCGGTATTTAGATTGTTAGGGAACTATAACGAAAGGCGATATTATTGATTTTTCAATGACGGTTGTAGTAATATGGCAGTGTAAGACAGCAGCGCCCCTCTTATGTTAGAGCAACGCGGGCTGTCTTATTTTATTTTGACTGATATATTACCCTTAAACACCACCAGAACTGTATAAATGTCTAAATTATTAGGGAACTTCTGACATCATAATAATATGTCGACCTATTCCGCCTCTTGAAGACGGTTACATGAAGACACCTCGAAAATGAGGTGTCTTTTTTGACGGCTTCGAAAAAAATAGTAAATATATTCCAAATACAAGCTTAATTGCCGAGTCAATATATGCTATCACCTCTAATGGAATATCAGTAAAAATATATCCTACAAAAACATTAATGGCGCAAATAAGACCTAGATATATCATTGATTTTCCATGCACAAAATAATACGGGAAAAAATGCAGCGCAGTTGCCATCAGTGCTCCCAGCCAAATCAATCTCCAATTTTCAGTCGCAAAGAATGGTCCGCCCAGCAAAACCATTAAGATAAATAATAAAATAACGGCATATAAAGATACTTTCTTTTGGAATTCGCTCGAAGGGCCATCAGACAGCCTATTCAACACCTTTTTATTCATGTTGATTGAGAAAAAACTAATAACATATCCAATACTAAATATTTGCATATTTATTATTTGCTTTCCTCCTATTAAAGTAGCTATTGAAATAATCGCCGCTATTACAATTAGCCACAATCCACACGCTCTCTTATAATTAAATTCCAACTTTTCATCTTTATTATAATTTAAAAAAGCCATAAATATCTCCGATAAAATTATCACTCTTATTATATCACCGCAACGATAAAGCCTAAAAATCGTAAGCATTTATTATAAACATATGATAAACTAATCTCATGGAAACGCTTATATTTATAGTTATAGTAGCCGCCGCAATTATTTTTCTAGCAATCAAAGCAAGGCAGGGGACTGACGGCGACACGAGCCCGATTAAAACCCCAATAAAGAAAGAGTATGTATATATCAAAAAATCTTGCGCAATGACGCCAAGTGAATTATCGTTTTATAAAACTCTGCACGAAGCAGTAAACGGATGTGTAATTATACCTCAGGCTCACCTAAGCATGTTTTTAGATCATGAGATAAAAGGGCAAAGCTGGAAAGCAGCTTTCGCGAGAATAAATGGCAAATCTGTAGATTTTCTAATTTGTACCAATGATATGAAACCTCTCATAGCTATTGAGCTTGATGACAGTACTCACAATCAGCCCGATCGAAAAACGCGCGACGATTTTGTCAATTCAATCATAGCCAATACTAATATGCCCCTACTGCGATTTAAGGCGGGCGAATGGAACAGTGAAATAATTAAGCACAGAATCACCCAAGCTCTTTCGCAAAATTAGCAATTAAAAAAATAATAGAACAAAATACGAACTAATTATTAGTTATTTTTAAACGTGTGTAAATCCGAGTTGGTTAAATATTTATATTGATAGATTTTGCAACACAAGCATAAATCTACAAATCCGAGCCAACTACAAATAATTGCCAATATGTAGCATAAAAACACGCCAAGTGAGTAAGTAGGGCGGTTTATAAAACAATAAATGACAAGTAGGTTGATTTGGTAAAAATGAGATAAATTTATCGCGAAGAAAGACAATGGAATAGTCGTGTTTTAGATATAGTTTTAATGTCGCACAATGTACCTAGTCAATACGTAAAGAGTGTAAAATAGACAACATATTTTGTGATAGAATAAGGGTGGAGGACAATATGGAACACGGAACCAAAATATTAGATAATGGAATTATTTTTCACTCTTTTACGATGGGGGAATTGTTGATATCAGTATTATTATTGATAATCATAATAATACTGCTTGTCAATATCAATAAAAAAGACTAAGCGGGAATAGAGAAGTCATGTTTCTGGACTTCTAGGTATTCGTTTATAAACTCCGGCTTTTTGTTGCGAATCAGCGATTGTAACTTAAACTTGCTAATTCCGTTTACTGTTGTAACGGGCTTGTTTAAGTTTGTTGACGTCAGAAATCGCCGACGGCCGTGAATAAGTGGCATATCCTTAGTTATATACTTACTTATATAACTAATGACGCGTTGATATTCCGAGTTAAAATCGACGTCGTCGAATCTTTCGCCGATTCGCACAAACTCAGTAAAGCCTGAGTAATATCCGACAGCGTTATAGACTGTTTGACCGTTCTTAGTCTTTTTTCCTGAATCCTTCAATCGGCCATTAAATCCGCTAATCATACAATGAAAATGGATTGCACCGTTTTTATGGAACTCAGGAACGGCAAGGTACTTCAAATTCGGCGAATGCTTCTTTTGGTTTCTGTACCAGTTTTGGAGCGTGCGACGTGTGTAATTAATGTCGAATCGCTTGCAGGTTGAAGGATTGCAGGTACACGGATTGTTATTGCATTTTGGATAACAAGCACGGCAGTTATACGTAAACGTACACCAATAGTCGAAACGATTGCATAGCATGATGTCTTTTATGGTCGTTTTTGTGCGACGGAGCGATCGGTGGATCGAATCTTGACGTCGCGTCTCTTTATTGACTTTTTTGATCTCTTTACGATCTGAGGACGGTAAATAATATCCGTCGTGATAAATAATAATCTTAAACATGTTTGGGTATTCCTTTACGATATCTCCTATAAAAATACCCTCCTCACTAATTCTTTTTGCCACCAAATACTCCCTAGGTTTTGTTAAAAGTATGCAAGTTGTGTCCCTATATCAAGTAGGGCCACAACTTTTGACGCTTGCGTCAAAAGTCTGCAAAATGCTTTTCTGGCCGTGGTGGAGGGGCCGAAAAGCACCGACGAAATCACGCCCTAAATGGGCGTGATTCGTCTTTTTGCGAGTTGTTAAGCAACACCGCCAGACAACTTGCGTCGAACTGTTTTAATAGCCCATTTTACCAAGCCAACGACCATGATCGTACCAGCAACGCCCAAAATAAATGGAGCGAATGAAACGAACGTGTCAAGTAGACCTGCAGGATTAAAAGCAGTTGTAAGCTTTGTTACAGTCTCTGCACCCATCGGTTCAGATTCCTTTCTCGACATTATTTATTCTACACGGGCGTCGACCCCTTCTGATTCTGTATAATAACGCGTTGAGGTTTTTGTTTTGAATATTGTTCGCGTTTGTTTGGATCGATATCCATTGTCGCACCAACAATCTCGTAAGTGTCGTAGATGTCATACGCTTCATTGTGTCGTTTCCAGATGTTAATATGTCGCGTCTTGCCGATGTAGTCATTCTTTCGTGAATCGAACCGTAAAGACTCTGGATCTTTCCACAATTCGAACTGAATTGCCCAAAATCTGAAACACTCCACTTGCGAACGCAACTGTCGACGATATTTTATGTCTAAGTCTAAGAACTCCTGCATTGTACCGATAATTGTTTTCTCGGCCTTTCTCTGTTGACAAATAGCCTTGAATGTCTCCATTGAGACGGCTTTTTTACCAGAGAATAAGACAGTTTGAATCTCGTCGATAAAAAATGCAATCGGTCGATCATCTTTCACATCGAGGATATGATCGGCAATCTGGTCGCTAGTCAAAATCTTATCCGCTATCTTGAGTTTAATATTGCTATAAATGTATAGATTCGGATATCGGTCTTTAAGCTTCTTAATGTAGTGCGTAGCCGACAAGCTTTTTCCAGCACCTTGCGAGCCCGTGAAGAAGATTGTACCCGTAGGGAATCCACGTTTTTCTTTACGACGTTTTTTCAAAAATGTATTCCATTCAATCGACATGTTAGCCTCTTATCCAATTAATAAGCTTTTTAATTCCGTTAATGGTAGGTATCACGGCAAAATATAGCAGTAGCGTGGAAATAATTGCATTCCAGATAATAGGGGATATACCACTTAAAGAAACAAGGGTAGAGGGGATATTGCCGACATATCCGACAATTGCGGAAATCGATTCAGGTATGACATTGATGTTCGGGATCTGTTTAAGTAGATAGTCAACAGGGGTTAAGATCACATGCAACGGAAACATGAAAAACGAGAGAATTGCGTCAAACAGGGCAGAGAAGTTTATATTCATCAAACGTCTCCAATCATGTCATCGTCTTTATGACTTGTTAGCTTGTTAAACATTCGAACGATTATCCACAGAAAAAACAGAGCCATAGAGAAGTTGACAGCGACGGTTGCGATCGGAAATGTCTGATAGAATGTTTTCGTTCGACTGCAAGCGTCAGCGACGACGATTGACGGATTGAATGCTTGAAAACGTGGATCGGCAATCGGTGGAATGTCGATTCCACATTTTGGCGGATCTGGGACAGCTAGAGAAGATATAAGCCGACGTAATGACAATAACGACGGATTGAGTACGCCTCCTGAAAAGTTCTCATTCATACGACAACTCACACGATCGAGTGTGTCTTGCATGTCTTCACAACTATACTTGTATTCTTGTTCAATGCATACGCCGTCAGCATCACACAATCCGCCAGTAAACGTGTTGCCGATCTTGTTTTTGCCGTCAGCGTTTATGAAAAACGTTCGCTTTTTTATGTAGCTAAAATCTGGTCGCGGATTCCACACGAACGGCATTCCCGAATCGTCGAGGGTTACTTCAAGCTTGTAGTATTGTTTTGTCGGCAACGTATGTTGATAGCCAAAGTTGATTCCGTTTTTCGAATCGTCGATGACTTTACCGTCTGCACGCTTGTCGTCTGATTCTCTGAGAACGTAATGCCACTTGAGCATGTCCGACAGTTTCGGATATTTTGGGTCTTCAAACTCCTTAACGTTTTTCATGTACGTTACACGTAGTTTGAGTTTGTCGTCGAGCGTCCAGACGAAATCTGGTTGCATCTTCTCTCCAGCATTCTCTGGAAGTAGAAGGTCATCGATGTCGACGCCATCGAGTGTCTTGCCGAGTTTGTACTTCGGCGTCGCTTGAAAAACATATAACGGATATATTTTGTCATTCTTTGATATACTCAAATATTGATTATTCATGTACGCGTTTCGATCAGATTCACACGAAACAGTCGTTTGATTGTAATTTTGACTAATAGTAAAATGTCGCCAATTTTCTTGTCGAGATGATGTAAAATAATATCCTTTATCTTTATCCCAGTTTAATTCCTGATTCTTCAGTGGCACTTCTGAGAAATATAAATCAATCCGATGGAATGGTTCAATACCGCCAGCTAAGCCTTGAGTAATAACTCTTTCGGTTATGATCCAGTCGCCCTTATCGCGGACGGCTTGATCAAACAGAGTTTTTGCGTTTATCTGAGATAAATCACAGAGCCAGCGATTCTTTTTTACAAACAGCCACTGATAATATCGATAATTAAACTCTGTATCGTAGTCTTTTCCGTTAAACGCTTTTGAATCCTTGTGGCCAAGAGTCAATGAGTTGACTTTCATGAGTTGCTCAGGGATATTCTTCTTAGCAGCGTGCGTCAGCGGAGCGAATACGAACGATATTGAAACAGCGACAACAGTTGATAATAAAACTAACTTGTTTATCTTTCCCATAGTACCTTATACTCCCCAGTATCCATCATGTATATTCCAATATCATCGTAATCGCATGACAAGCCGAGAATACCCAAGTATTCAGCCTCACCGAACGGCGTAATGATCTTTAATCTCTTGCGGGTCGACATAGTATTCTCCCGTCTCCCGTTTATACTCTTCATTCGCTTCTAACGTACGCCATTCGGCTTCTTCAGGTTCAAACCCTGTATCATCGTTCAAACCCTGATCAATTGTACGTTCGAGGTCATGAGCATAAGCTTCATCGTCGTACAGTTGAGCTTGTTCCTCCTCAAACTTCTTCAATGCTAGATGATTTTTAAGTTGCTTGAGAAGAGTCGAGACAATCGAAACTCCAAGCAGAATCGCCACAACGCTAAGAATAAACGGGGCTAATTGTGTAAATATATCTAGTAAATGCGAAACTGAGAACGCTTTTGAAATTGCTTGTAGTTGATCGCTTGTCATTCTCCAAGACTCCTCTTAAAAATCCTTTTAATGTCGTTTAAGACGTAATGACCGATTAATACTCCTAATAAGAACCACAACATGCGATTAATTCCTCCTTAAGTTAAATTATTCTTGTACCAATATCTAGGGAGCAACCAGCGAAGAAAAAGCGTGAGGACAAAAACTCCAATGATTGCAAATAGCAGGGAACTAACCGCAAGTAGTAGTTCGTACTGAAGAACTAGCAATTCATGATCGGAAAATGCTAGAAGTTGCGGTCGTGAATAAACGAGCGGATTCAGCATTATAGACCTCTTCCGCTCATGTTATCGATTAAAACACGGATCCAGCTAAAAATGACGAATAGCACAATTAAGGTCATCAGCAGGGGAGCAGATGAAATAATTACTTGTGCTATTGCGTCAGCTAGTCTCATGTCGAACAAAAAACGAACTAGTCGTTAATTCCTTCCTTGAAATCCTTCTGGGCTTGGACATTAAACTTTTTAATGGCCATTTTCAGAAGTTCACGAGTGTTATCGTCAATATAGTCAAGATTCAAACGAATTGGCGTCTCAGAGATTGGCGACTTTATATATAGAGAGCCAACCAAATATTCATTGCCAGATTTTTTCGACTTGCCAACGATAATCTCAAAATTATCGACAAGGGCAGTCGCGTTGATATTTTGTTTGTCGGATTGTTCAGACATTATAATTAAAACCTTTCATTGGTTATTTATTGATTGATCAAACACGATAGAGTAATCGTGTTTATGACATAATTATAATGTCGCACAATGTACCTTTTACGCAATAATAAATACATTCCAAAGATGAATA
>CAUTWR010000014.1:0-13329 GCA_963542105.1 uncultured Candidatus Saccharibacteria bacterium
GTATCGTCATTTAGTGTCACGAGAATATTGTACGGTTCACCAATCGGCTGCAAATCCATATCGGTTCGCTGACCGGCAAATTGCATAATTCGATCTTGCCTGGGATCAAGACCGCTAGTTTCAAGATCGTAGAAGAAAAATGTTTGCGCCATATTTATATTATACCATCAAGCTCACGCTAATTTGCGCAATTAAAAATCTATTGTTCAACTAATGTAAACGGCATAGATTCGCCAATCTGAATCAAGCTTTCGCCAATCGCCCCCTGACGCAACAATTCGTGAGTAATTCCCATTTTTCGCATAATATCTCGCAAGCGATTAACAGATTCAAACTGATCAAAGTTAGTCCGACGAGCAAATTTTTCAATCTTAGCGCCCGTAACAATAAACTCAATCTTCCCATCTTCATCGTCAGTCTCATTAGATTCAGCGTCAGAAACACGCCTTACAGACCAAGCATCAGAAATGACCTGATCGTCCAGCGAAATTGTCGGCAAATCTTCCTCTTTTTCATCAACAATCTCAGCTTCACGCTCTCGATATTTAGTAACTTCATCACGCAACATTCGTAAAAGCTCAGTCACTCCGTCGTGTGTCTGGGAAGAAATCGCCACGACCGGCGCGCCATTAGCTACTTTTTGAAGGGCAGTCGACTGCATAGCAATAATCTCATCATCCAAGCCTTCGCATTTGGTCAATGCTATTATCTCTGGACGCTCCGCCAATGATTCAGAATATTTTTCCAGTTCGCGGCGAATTGCCTGATATTTCTCCGCCGGATTATCGCTATACACATCAATCATATGAAGCAGCACGGCCGTTCGCTCGACATGACGCAAAAACTGATCACCCAAGCCTTTACCTTCCGATGCACCCTCAATCAACCCCGGAATATCAGCGATCAAAATCGACCCATCGTCAACATCGGCCACTCCCAAATTCGGAGTCAAAGTCGTAAATTCGTAGTTAGCGATCTCTGGGCGAGCATTAGAAACAACGCTTAAGAACGTCGACTTACCAGCATTCGGAAAGCCAACCAAGCCAACATCAGCCAATAATTTCAGTTCCAACTCTGCCTCAAATTCCTCGCCGGTCTCACCAAGTTCAGCGATTTTAGGTGTTTGGCGTGTACTAGACGTAAAGTGTGCATTTCCAAATCCGCCATCTCCACCACGAGCCACCACCGCCTGCTGCTGGTCTTCGGTCAAGTCTGCGATTACCATGCCATCACGCTTTACTAGTGTACCCATTGGCACCTTAACAATTAGCGGTGCACCACTTTTTCCTCGTTTATTACGTTTTCCGCCATCGCCTCCCTTTTCAGCCTTAAGCTCAGGCTTATATCTAAAATTCAAAAGCGTATTAAGATCTTTCGTCGCCAAAAAAACAATATCACCACCACGACCACCATCGCCGCCATCAGGACCGCCCTTGTCGACGTATTTCTCATGACGAAAACTGACTACGCCATTTCCACCTCTACCGGCGCGTACTAAAACCTTTGCAATATCTACAAACATATCCTTAGTATACCAAAAAGCACCCCCGATAGATAGCGGAGGTGCTAATATTAACTAGTTCTAGTGGATATATAGATAGCCGCCTGCACCGTTGAGTGTACGGTGAGTAATGATTCCATAACCTGCGTAGTTCATGTCGCTAACGTAAACCACACCGTTTTCAACTCGCTCAACAATACCAACGTGACCATAATATCCGGCAGTAGTCTGGAATATTGCACCAGGTGCTGGCGTATTATTAACTACGAATCCAGCAGCACGAGCGCTTGTAGCCCAAGTGTTAGCATTACCCCAGAAGCTACCAATCGGACGACCAAGTTGCATACGACGCTCATACGCGTACCAAGTACAGTTACCAGCCGCATAGCGGTTACCGACAGAAGCAGTCAACCAACTTCGACTCGCGCTCGTAGTAGTAGACGATGCCGAAGAAGAATATCGGTTACCGTAAGACCTACTTCGTGGAGCAACATAACCAGGTCGCTCATTTTCTGGAAGCTCACCACCAGGCAACACAATTCTAGAACCAGTAGATAATTTAGCGCCGTCATCGATATCATTATATAGGACAACACGCTCAGCGCTCGTCTTATACTTTTCTGCCAGAGATTGGGCAGTATCACCGTCTTTAACAGTATAGACAACACCGTCAACAAGCGGCACGACTAGAGTCTTATTCGGCTCTACAGCGTCCGAAGTTGTATTATTAGCCCAACGAAGCGTCTGAGATGAAATCTTAAACTTCTTAGCAATAGACTCCATTGTGTCACCCTCTTTGGTCACGTAAGATGAAATACCACGCGCAGCCGAAGTGTCTGGTTTAACAATATCGGGTTTTGTTATAACTTCTGTATCGTTCTGAGAAAGATTCTTCTTAATCGTTAGCGAGGTTTCAGATTCGCGCAAGTCACCAGCCGAAGGTAATTCTGCCGTTTCTGCCAAGTTAGTCACAGCATTAGCTGCCGTTAATTCATCTACTGAAGCTGTTTTAGACTTAGCAGACTTAGATACCGATGAGACACCAGTAGTTTCAGATGATGCCAAAGTTTTTGATCTTTCAGCGGATACATTACTACCGCTATTGCCGTAGACCAAAAATGATATAGTCAATAAAAATATTCCACCGTAGATTGCAAATGATTGCAGTTTACGTTTTTTACTCCGAAGAGATGTAAAATGGTTACGAATAATCGTTCTCCTTGTGCCAATGTTACCACTAGCACCTCTACCAAATTGTCTTTCTTCTCGCAATAGAACAGGATATGTTGTCGACCTAATTGATTATTATTATTCTACATTAGTTTTGCTATATCCGTAGCGACAATTTTGGCAGGTCATTTATCGTAATTCACCCCTGTTTGATAAATTAGACAAATGATCTAACATCTATTTTACACAACATTGACAATAAAGTCAATAAATTTTATAAAATGCGTTTTTGTCAAGAAATCTGGCACTTCTTTTGACAGTGAGCCTTGACATTAGCCTCGTGCTCTTCGTTGGTTTTGGCAAAATACGTAATATCATCGTCGCCACTCAGGAAATATAGATAATCAGAGTTTATCGGGTCGGCGGCGGCGTTCAACGCACTCAAACTAGGCGAAGCGATTGGTCCAGGAGTTAAGCCTTTTTGAATGCGTGTATTATATGGCGACTTAAGGTTCGGTGAGCGCTCCACCCCTGTTTTGTCAGCAATATATTGATATGTTACATCAGAGCCCAACGGCATATTGGCTTTCAGGCGATTGTAAAATACACTAGCAATCTTACGCTGATCCTCACAAGTTTCCACACCAGACCCGCAGCCAATCGATTCGCGCTGAATAATCGACGCTAGTGTTATCCCTTGATATAAGGTCAGCCCACGAGCTTTAAATTTCTCCTCCAAATTATATTTCTTAACAATTTTCTCCAGATGATCAATTGAGCGCTGCAAAACCTGTTCTGCAGTTTCGTCCGGGGAAATATAGAATGTTTCACCGTAAATATACCCCTCAAGCCCAGCATTTCCCGGTCTACTCGCAAAAACTAGACTGTCATACTTAGCAGCAAATGCCTTTTTTATCTGATCATCCGAGAATCCCGCCTTAAGCAACACGGATTCAACTTCTCTGCCGTCAGAATTCTTCATTTTTTTATTCAAAGTCGATCCAGGATAAAATGTTATAGCAATCTCATCAGTTTTACCGCTGGTCAAATGATTAATTATCTCATCGACAGATTGCGAAGATTTTACAGAATAAACGCCAGCCTTGAATTTGCTTGCCGAATTATGAAGCCTTGTGTAAATAGAAAATGCTAAAGAGTTTTTAATAATTTTATTATCCTCTAAAGTTTTGGCGATATCGCTAGACCCCATACCTTCTTTAATATTAATTCTGAAAGCTTGCTGACTATTTACGTCAGCAGGAGAAAGCATCTGCTTGTACCACACTGTTGCCCCAAGGGCGCCGATTCCAGCGATAGCCACAACTATTGACAACACCAATAGCCAAATACGTCGTTTACGAATTTTCATAATTCTCCTCCAAAAAATCCTGCAAAATTATGCTAGCAGCCTCCGCATCAATCTCGCCCTTATCCTTAATTTTATTACCCAATCTCTGCTCAGCCTGCACGCTCGTTAAAGATTCATCCTGAAAAACAATCTCCGTATCAAGCTCAATGTCTTCAAATTGCTTAACAAATTCTTCCACGAATTCCGTCTGCTTCGTCGGTTCACCAGATTGATTTCGCGGATAGCCCACTACGATCGTATCAATATCGTGCCTCAATACTAGCTCTGTTATTTCCTGGACGATATTTTCATTATTCTCCAACCAGCCAAACGGCACGGCGATCTTCACTTGCGAATCCGCCATAGCCAAACCAATTCGCCGCGACCCAACATCTAGCGCTAAAAAGTTTTTACTTGACATCTTTTATCTTAAATTCGACATTAATCTTATTGATATCTTTTGGAACAGATTTAACCCAAAATGGCGAGAATTTAACATCGACATCTTCAACACCTTCGATAGATTCAATAGCAGACTGAACTTCTCCGTAACTCTTGCCCTTAGCTTGTTCCTTTACGTTCGCTTCTTTAATATCTGGACCAACCTTGCCATTCGTAGTTAAGCGCACAGTCTGTACATTATGCGCCCTAGAAAATTGTGAGAACGCAACCTTACTTACTCCATTGTCATAAATTCTCTGTGACTTCTTACCAGAAATCTCCTCTTTAAGCTTTGCTTCCACAAAGTTTTTTAGTTCATTCTTATCAATAGCTAATGCGCTAGCAGTAATTGTAGACTTCAGAGTTACAGCTCCAGTCACTTCGCCATCTACCGCTACACTTGAGCTAGGATCTGATCGATTTTCAACGTAGCTTTCCGTTATAACCGTTGCCGAATCGCCGAATGATGACAACAATTGCTCTTTTAATCCATCAATCTTCTTTTCGCTCAGCTTGCTTTTTGCCGATTCTATATCACTAGCCGTCACAACCGTTGCAGTTTTATCGGTGCCGCCACTAGTAGCAGACCGCAGCGACGCAGAAATGTCATCAACCGAAATACTCATACTACCAGTTGCCGCATTATACTGAGCCCCGCCCTCACTGGCGGTAATAGACCCAGAAGCAGATCCCGGACATTTATATCCTGGACAACTCCAACCCAACGTAGCCCCTGGAACAGTCACAGAAGAATTCAAAGTATAAGATAGTCCACTATTTTTCAAAATTGTACCAGCTGAAATAGTCACACTACTTGACGACGAGTTACTAAAGACAACCACTCCAGTAGCTTTTTCTCCGACATTCTTTTTGCCTGTAGCAGAAAATTCAACACTAACTTCCTTTGCTAATTCTTTCTTTACAGACTTAATGACATTAGATTTTGCGCTTGTAGTGGCTGTTTCATTCAAGCTGACGGTATCACTGACTGTCATACTAGTAGTCTTTGCTGAAATAACAACCGTGGCATGTGGAGCAAACCAAATTGCCCAAACCAAAAATACGATCAAAAGCAAGGCTCCGCCGCCTACCAATAAGAGCTTTTTACGAAATGTATTAAAATCAGGGACTTTCGGTTTTTTAACCATCTTTTTCAGAGAGTCTAATCCCTTAGATTCCTTCTTGTTTGCGTCAGCTATAGCATTATCTACAGCAGAATCTTCATCAGATTTCTTTGATCTTTTCGCGGAATCCGCCATATCTCCAACTGCCAGCTTGCCGCCATCAATCACATCATTGTCGTCATCAACTTTCAGAACCGGAATCTCCGCAATTTCTGGCTTGCTCTGAAGTGTTTTTGCAATAGGAATTTTTGCCGTTGCCGCCAATCCAGCCAAAACCGAATCGTTCGTGATTAATACAATTCTCTTATCCGCCGAAGTTGCCGCCCGAACTAGTAATCGAATATTGACTGCACTCTGTAAAACGCCAATTCTTCGAGGCGGCACTAACGCAATAATTCTCTCTTTCGACGCCTTAATCTTACTAATTATCGTCGTAATGTCGTCTTCTACATCGATATAAATAACGTCTTTATTCATTTTAAATCTTTAACAACCTATTTACTTTTTCAACTAAACTATTACCGTCTTGACTACCGATAATTGTATCATATCCAACTCGCAACAAGCCCATTGCAGTTACAAATGTGTGATCGCTAATATCTCCAGTTTCATCAATTATTCCCGTAATATCACTTGGATTGATATATTGAACTACTGGTTTCTTAGTAAAAGGCAGGTCTTCTGGCCAGCGTCGAGTTTTCAGAGCTTCAGTAATTTTCTTTAGGCTCGATCCACCACCACACAGTAAAATCCTATTCGGCAAATAATCGACATTATCAAAATCGCTCAGCGCCAATTCAACACCTGATAGCCAAACCTCCAAAGTCTTGTCGATCGCCGCGTCAACTTTTTTCTTTACGCTAGGCTTCAAATTCTCATTATCAATATTCAGCTTCAACTTTTCTGCATCTTTGAAGCTTAAATCCAGGTCAGCCGCAATAGTTCTAGTGAAACTTCGTCCACCAATACCAAACATCTTCGTGCCTTCGACTCCGCCGTCATTAACAACTGCAATATCCGTCGTGCCACCACCAATGTCCGCTAGAATCGCCGTGAAATTGCTATCCGTATCCGATCCCAAAACGCTCCTACTCACCGCAAATGGCTCGGCAGCCACAGCCACCAAATCCAGCGCAAGCTCGTCCGCAACCTTCTCCAGCGCGCCGATATGAACCATCGGAGCAAACGCCGTGTAAATCTGCACCGCCACGTCTCGCCCCTGAAAACTAATCGGATTCGAAACTTTATAGCCATCAATATGAATACTCACCAGCGCCGAGTTGACCAATTTCACCTCAACATCTTCATTGCCAGTTTCCAGCGCAATTTGAGCCTGAGCTTTTCCCTGGGCTCGCTCCTGAACTTTCTCAATGATAAACTCCATCTCGGCAATGTCTAATGGCTTATTTGGCTGCGGCCTGCGATAGCGAATAGTATTCGTAACACCCTTAACTAATTCGCCCGCGATGCCAATAACGACTCGCTTGCCTTGAACTCCAGCCTGATCTTCAGCCTCAGACAGAGCCTCTTCGCAATTCGCCACAACACCAGCAATATCAGCAATCGCACCGCTATGCATATCGCCCATTTCCTGCTGTTTTCGACCAACGCCAATAATCTTCAGCTCGTCGTCTTTAACTTCAGCGATTAAAGCCTTAACCACCTCAGTACCAATATCTAAGCTAACCAATAGTTCGCGACTATCTTTATCAGACTTCTTCAACATGTCTTTCAATGCCATATAAGAAATATTATATAACGCTTGTGATTTTAGAGCAACAGTTAATTATCTATCTTAAAACAGCCTTGATTCGACGAATTCCAGCCGAGCTAGATTCTTCTTTGGTGATTTTGAATCGCTTGCCATCTTCAGACAAAACTCCAGTATGTTCGACGTGTGGACCGCCGCAAACCTCAAAGCTGACAATATTATCATCCTTGCCAATGGAATAGACCTTAACCTCATCACCGTAACGCTCGCCGAATGCACCAATTGCGCCCATGCTCAACGCCTCATCGGTCGGATATACAGCAAAACTAACTGGCAAATCTTCATCAATCCAAGCATTAACCTGATCTTCAACCGCCTGTTTTTCTTCTGGCGTCAATTTATCGTGATTAAAATCAAAGCGCAATCGATCGGCGGTAATATTACTTCCGTGCTGCTGTAAATCTGGTGCATTCAAAACCTTACGTAACGCCGCACCCAACAAATGTGTCGCCGTGTGATATTTCAAGTGAATTGAATCGTGACCCTCCAGACCACCGCTAAATTGTCCCTTACGCGCGGTCTTGGAACGCTGCCGTTGCTCATCCATTTTCGCGGTAAATTCCTCACGCCAATTGTCCGAAAGTTTAATTCCTTGTTTATATGCCTCTTCCGTACTGAGTTCCACTGGGAAACCGAAAGTGTCGTACAAAGTGAACAATTCTTCACCAGTCAAGCCATCGTCAATGTAGCGCTGCATTTGTCGCAAACCTTTTCTCAAAGTCTGGCGAAAAGCTTTCTCCTCCTTAACAAGGACAGCAATTATATTGTCGCGATTATTCTTCACCTCTGGAAAATCAGCTTCATACAAATCAGCAATCGTCGGCACAACTTCTTGCAGGAAATTCTGCTCGATTCCCAAATCAAAACTATAGCGAATTGCCCGACGGAGCAGACGACGCATCACATAGCCCTGCTCTTTATTACTCGGCACACACCCATCAACCGCCATAAACGTCGCAGCTCTCAAATGATCAGCAATCACTCGCATACTTTCGGTATGTGAAGTATAATCCTTGCCGCTCAGATCTTGCAGCTTTTCAATAATCGGCCAAAGTAAGCTAATCTTAAATACGTCAGGATTATTATTTGCTGCAGCTGCGATTCGCTCAAGTCCAGATCCATGATCAATATTTGGCTTATCAAGTGGCTCAAATTTGCCCTCGGCAACTTTTTTATACGCCATAAATACGTTGTTGCCGATTTCCATAAACCGACCGCAATCACAGTTCGGATGACAATTTTCACCAAATTTTGGATCATGCTCAATGAAATCAAACTCATAAAACATCTCACTATCCGGACCACACGGATCACCAACCGGAGTAGTTTCTGGACCGCCATTACGACTCCACCAGTTTTTACTGCCGTCATAAAAGAAAATTCTTTCACCTGGATTTACGCCACGCGCCGCGCCCTGCTCTTCGCTGCCGATATCCGCCATTTTTGCATCAATGCCCTTTTCTGCAAACTTTTTCTGCCACAATTTAGCCGCTTCAACATCTTTCTCGATATTATATTCCGGCGCACCAATAAAACACGTTACGTACAATCTCTGCGGATCAAGACCAATTTCCTCAGTCAAAAACGTCCACATCCAGCCAATTTGCTCTTCCTTAAAATAGTCACCCAAACTCCAGTTTCCAAGCATCTCAAAAAATGTCGTATGACGATTATCGCCAATGTCGTCGATGTCCTGCGCTCGCAAACACGTTTGAGAATCAGCAATTCTCTTGCCTTCGGGATGCGCCTCACCAAGCAAGTACGGAATCATCGGCTGCATTCCGGCGCCCGTAAACAAAGTCGTCGGGTCATTAGTTAAAATCAACGGCGCACGCTCAACAACGGCGTGACCTTGTTTTTTATAAAATTCAAGATATTTACTACGTATTTTTTGGGCATTCATGAGTGTAATTATACCATAAAATAACCCCACCTTACAGATGGGGTTTATAGGTCAAATCGCCAATCTCAACAGATTATTCAGCTACTTCTTCAGCTGGCTCTTCTTTTGGTTGATTCTTGCGAAGTTTTTCTGGATTACGGATGGCTTTGTGCTTATCAGCTGAGACTTCCTTAACCCACTTTGGCAACTTAACGCCAGCTTCTTTCAATAACTTAACTACGCGTGGTGTTGGCTGTGCGCCATTGTCCAAATATTTCTGAGCCAATTCAACTTGGATATTTGATTCTTTAGTGTGTGGATTGTAGCTACCTACATAAGCGACTACACGACCGCTTGATGGATGACGATGTGCTTCTTGTACCGCCAAGCGATATACTGGATAACCTTTGCGGCCCAAACGTTGCAAACGAATTGCTAGCATAAAATTAATTCTTCCTTTAACTCTACGTTTTATTATTCCTTACTTTAGAACAGTTTACACTATTTTTCCCATAACGTCAATCTGTTTTCACGATTCCGCCACCCAAACATTCATCGCCGTCATATATTACCGCAGATTGACCCGCAGCTACGGCACGCTCCGAAGCAGAAAGACGTACAATATCTCCGTCAATTTTCGCGTCAAATAAAGTGCCTCGATGACGCAACCGGACTTGTACATCCTTATCTTTATGCGGTGCTTGGTTAATCCAATGAATATCCGCCAATCTAAGTTCTCTTCGCCACAAACTTTCATTGTCAATTGAGCGCGACACGTAAACCTCATTTTTCTCCATGTCCTTGCCCACGACATAATAAGGTAATCCGCCGCCGACGTTCAGCCCATGACGCTGACCGAGTGTATAGAAAATTGCGCCGTCATGTTTACCGACGACAGATCTCGTCTGTTGATCAATAATATTTCCCGGCGCAGTTTTAACATATTCCGACAAAAACTCGCGAATTCCAACTTGCCCAACAAAACAAATTCCCATCGACTCTTTTTTACTAGCCGTCCACAAACCGCGCTCTTTCGCCATTTCACGAACTTTCGCCTTAGTGAAATCGCCCAGCGGAAATATGGTTTTTGACAAAGCCTCAGAGGTTACTCGATATAAGAAATACGTTTGGTCTTTATTGTCGTCAAGAGCGCGTAATAATTTGGCTGACGAAGACGATTCATGAGCAACACGCGCATAATGCCCTGTCGCGATATAATCCGCTCCAGCCGCCAACGAGGCCTCCAAAAATATCTTAAACTTCACTTCTTGATTACACATAATATCTGGGTTTGGCGTGCGACCCGCTTGATATTCGCGAATCATGTAATCGACAACGTTTTGCTTATATTCTTTCTGGAAATCAAAAACTCGAAAATCAATACCCAAGCCAACCGCCACACGCTTGGCGTCAGCAACATCTTCTGCCCACGGACAATGCATTCCAGGAAGATCTTCCGACCAGTTTTTCATATAAACACCCGTTACATCGTAACCCTGCTCAACCAAAAGTGCTGCGGCAACAGAGGAATCCACACCGCCCGACATTCCAACAAAAACTTTTTTACTCATCTGGACAACCCCATAGCAAATAACCCAATTCTCATTAATTCACCCATTGCCAGCCACCAGCCCCACGGCGTCAACCACCACAACGAACTCCAGTTTTTATCAGAAGCAACAGGATGACTTCGAATCTTCACATCATTAAATTGCGCTGAAAATTCGAGTTGCGCCCGACGCATATGATATCCACTCGTCACCAGAATCACATCTTCAATTTTTCGCGAATCGACAATCTTCTTCACTTCAGTGGCGTTTTGTCTGGTCGTTTCGGAAGACTCGTCCATAACAATGGCTTTCTCTGGAACGCCGCTGTTAATCGCTCGCTGGTACATAGCCTTAGCGTTGGACGGACCAGTTTTATCGGCCGCCGCACCCGACACAACAATCAACGGCGCCCAACCTTCTTTATATAGTTTAATAGCCTCGTCGGTTCGCGCATTCGTATCGCCACCACTTACAACAACTATTGCATCAGTCTTACGACAATCGCCCTCGCCCACGCCTTGACATTTTCCTAAATCATCCGGCGACAAATAAGCACTAAGCCCAAAAATCACCAAAGCAGCAAAAATTATCAAGCCGATTAATTTATGCATCATCGGCTATTCCTTTCCAGTTCCAAGCGTACTGCCTCAATAATAAACCTACCAGCCTGTTTTATATTTTCGTCATTATTCAATTTTCCTAAAGTCAATCTCAAACTGCCGTCAATTTCCGACTCGCTCAAACCAATACTTGTCAATACATGAGAACGTGTGCCAGAATTTGCCGCGCAAGCACTCCCTGTAGCCACTAAAACCCCGCGAGATTCTAACAAAAATATCAATCTTTCAGCATCAACTCCAGAAAACGATATATTCAAAAAACTCACCAAACTTTTTTTCATATCTGATGATATCAACATCTCGGGAAAAGCTTGCTTCAAATCTTTTACCAAATTTTCTCGTAGTTTTCGCAACCGCTTAACCTCGGCAGAACGCCGTTTTTGCGCCAACTCCAAAGCCGTCGCAAAACCAACCACGCCAGCAACGTTTTCAGTTCCGCTGCGAAGACCCAATTCTTGACCGCCACCAAAAATATTGGCTTTCAGCGTAACACCAGGTCGCACCCACAGTAAACCAACCTGCTTTGGGCCGTAAACTTTCGCCGCAGATAATGTCAATAAATCAACACCCAGCCTTTTAATCTTCACGTCAATTAAAGCCGCCGCCTGCGAAGCATCTGTATGAAAAATCAACGGTAAAGGTTCATTATTTTCTTGGCGCCTGAGCCGCTCAGCTTTTACAATTTCCGCAATCTCTTCAATTGGTTGAATGTAGCCCAGCTCATGATTCACCAGCGCAACACTAACAAATCCAACATCTGGCGTTAACATTTTTTTAACCGTGTTCGGGTCTATTCGTCCATTTTTCATTGGCGGAATTAGCTTCACTTCCGAACGCGCTTTTGCGGAATTAATCACCGAGTCATGCTCAATTGCCGAAATTAAACTTACGCCATTTGCCGCATTAAACGCCAAATTGACAGACTCAGTTGCTCCAGCTGTCATTATCAATTCATCAGCCATCACACCCAAGCAACGCGCCAGCCGAGCCTTCGCGTCTTGATATTCACGCTTTGTAAATATTGCTGGAGCGTACGGACTAGACGGATTAAAAAATTTTTCAGAAAAATACGGAATCATCGCCTCAACCACCAACGGGTCCATTGGCGTGGCAGCAGCATGATCAAGATAGATATAGTCCTTATTCACTTTTTTATTATATCAAAGCGACCGACCGGTTTGCGGATCTTTCTTATACAATTGTCGAGAAACTCGCTCATAATATTCCTTAGTTGCCAAGACAAAATTCTGAAGCTCGTCGCCCTCCAAGTAACTATAGCGATAATTCGGTTGAATCTTCAAAATTCCCTTTGGTTGCACTTCATAACGCGTCGTCAATTCTTGCCGGCCACCCTTACCATCAGCAACTTCTTCATACCAAATCCAGGTATCTTTATCTAAATTAAAAAATTCTCGTCGCGCAACATGAGCTGGCTTCTCGCCAAAAATTGTTGCGCCAATTTCACTTTCCAATTGGATTAGCTCGCGCTCGGTAAATTTCTTTAATGGACGATCTTTTTTACGGAATTTCAATAAAGACACCGCGTCGCTATCATCAGCAAAAACCAAACTTCGTACTTTTTTCAAAAACTTAGTCACCTGCAACTCTCCTCAGCTTTGCCTTTACGAAAGGATTGAAGCAAGTCACCAATCTCCCGCACGGTTTTAAGCGGATTGTTGTTAATGTAGTCAAGACTTTTTCCGTAGCCACCGAGTGCTTGATTACATAGATCAACCGCCTCGTTATTAGGGATATTCGCTACGTCAAACGCAGTCTTTCCCAATTCAGGATTTACTTTAGAATTGTCACCGCGTTGCTCAGCATCAGAAAAAATAGCGGCAAGTTTTTCGCGAGCTTCAATTTCAGGTGTTTTTGTAACACATTCCGGCGTACTATTCATTTTCTCCACTTTCAAATGCCAA
>CAUTWR010000015.1:0-11585 GCA_963542105.1 uncultured Candidatus Saccharibacteria bacterium
TGTTTTTGTAACACATTCCGGCGTACTATTCATTTTCTCCACTTTCAAATGCCAAAAAGTTCTTTTGTGTTGTGAAGAGTAGCTTGGCTTAAAACATCAAAATCAATATTTCGCTGCTTTGCCCAATATTCAGCCACCAATCTCACATATTCTGGCTTGTTTATATTACCACGAAACGGCGCTGGTGTCAAGAATGGCGCGTCAGTTTCTAGCAATAATCGCTCCAGCGGGATTGAAGCAAACAATTCTCTCTGCAATTGATCCTTTGTGAATGTACTAATTCCATTAAGTCCGACGTACAAATTTCGCGAAAAACCTTTTTCCAAATTTTCACGCGTATCTGTAAAACTATGCAAAACACCGTGCAGCCCGTGAAAATTGTCAAAAATTGGCCAAAAATCATCCCAAACTGACGGCTGACCCTTCGCGCCATCGCGAACATGAAAACTTACTGGTAAATTGTAATCAATCGCCATTTGAAGTTGTGCCTCCAAGCCCTCAATTTGTGTTTCCCGCGGACTGTTATTGTAATAATAATCAAGCCCAATCTCACCAATTGCCACAATCGGAGAATTTTCCGTCTTATTCTCCAGCAAAGTTTTGACATCTCCCCAGCCATCTTTCGTATCGTGTGGATGAACGCCAATTGCCGCCCAAGTAAACTCATGATTCGCGGCAAATTCCACAGCTTGGCGGCTACTTCGCTGGTCAGTACCGACACAAATCATGCCAATATTCGCCTCGACCGTTTCTTTATAAAATTGCTCGCGATTGTCCGTAAAAAATTCCGTATCGTGCAAATGACAATGCGAATCTATCAGACGTAAACCCTCAGTCGCACTTTTCTTATCAGACTCAATCATAAACTATTTAACCTGAGATCCTGTTTTCGGAGCGCGTGGATCTGGCGTGTGAATATATTTGCGCGGGAACAAAGGCGTCAATTCTGACGGCACGACACCGCTAGCAAACATATCATGAATTTTCTCGGCAGTTTGCGGCATAAATGGACGAAGCATGTCAGACACTTGCAATAATGTGCCACAAGCGTGCGCCAAGATCTCACTCAAATGTGACTCTGCCTCTGGATCTTTATCACGATTTTTAGCAACTTGCCAAGGCTGAACTCGCTCAATATATTGATTCAAAGAACGAACAATTAGCCAAATTTCGTCCATTGCTTGGTCAAACATATAACTTTCCATCGCCTGACGATACGGCCCCATGTCGTGCTCTGATTGTGGAGCGTCGCCAATAACGCCCGCTTGATAACTTTGCACCATTTTAGCGACTCGCTGAACCAAATTGCCCAAATCATTACCAAGCTCACCATTATACGCAGCTTCAAACTTTTCCCAAGTAAAGTCGCCGTCATCTTGCGTTGGTACGTGGCGCAAGAAATAATATCGAAACGCCTCAGCGCCGTAATCTGGAATAATATCAGATGGACCAACACCATTTCCGAGACTCTTTGCCATTTTCATTCCGCCAGAATTAATAAATCCATGAACAAGCAATACTTTCGGAAGCGGCAAATCTAGCGCCATGAGCATTGCCGGCCAAATACCAGCGTGAAAACGAAGAATATCCTTGCCGATAACTTGTACGTCAGCCGGCCAAAATGATTGCCACTCTTCTGGACGATCAGGATAACCGATAACCGTAATATAATTACTCAAAGCGTCTAGCCAAACATACATGACTTGACTGTCATCGCCAGGAACCGGCACACCCCAGCTAAGATTTTTACGCGGACGAGAAACCGACACGTCTTTCAGGCCGTCTTTCATCAATTCCAAAAACTCTTTTTTACGGAATTCAGGCACGATTTTCATTTTATTCGACTCAATTGCCTGACGAATATTGTCCGAAAAAGCACTAGTTTTAAAATAGTAATTTTCCTCACTCAAACGCTGATACGGCGTCTGGTGATCTGGACAAACCCCATTATTATCAGCAGCTTCTTTATCCGTAACGAAAGCTTCGCACCCCTGACAATACCAGCCTTCATATGAACCTTCGTAAATGTAGCCAGCCTCAACGAGTTTTTGCCAAATATATTGCACCGCAGCAACGTGATGCGCGTCAGTTGTTCGAATAAAATCCGTCACTGAAATATTCAGCTCAGCAATCATCTTCTTAAAATTAATGTGCGTTTGGTCGACGTATTCTTGAGGTGTTTGATTTTGACTGGCAGCTTTGGCGGCAATCTTATTACCATGTTCATCTACGCCCGCCTGAAAACGAACTTCACGTCCGTTTTGCCTGGAATAACGCGCCCACACATCCGCCAACATATAGTCCATGGCATGTCCAATATGCGGCAAGCCGTTTACGTAAGGAATGGCAGTGGTTATGTAAGCGTGTTTCTTAGTCATGGTATATATTATATCACCACTAGAGCAATTATCGCAGATACCACTCTTTCAGTAGCCTCTTCCAATCTTCAATCGCCAAATCCTCAGCGCGAGCATCGGGAGATATATTAGCGTTTTTAAGCAAATCTTCAGTACTACCCTTATCAATACCCAAACCACCGCTCAAGCTGGAACGTAACTTCTTTCGCTTAGCAGAAAATCCAGCCTTAACAATGCGGAAAAAATCCCTCTGATCTTCTGGAGTAATTAACGGATTATTACGAGTTCTTAAAACCACAACCTGCGAGTCAACTTTTGGCGGTGGCGTGAAGAATTGCCTCGGAACTTCAATATCCAACTCCGCTTCGGCAAAAACCTGAACACTCACAGCCAAAATGCTCATATCGCCAGGATTTGCCGCGATTCGCTCAGCAACTTCTTTTTGCACCAATAGCACCGCAATGCTCGGCTTATTTTCCGCGGTCATCAATTTTTCAACAATTTTGCTGGTAATGTAATATGGAACGTTAGCTACGACTTTGTAATTTTTTGGCAATTGGTTCAGATCAAATTGCAATATATCTTGATTCACGACAGTTAATTTCTTACCCGGAAATTGCCCTGGTAATTTTCGCGCCAAATCAGCGTCAAACTCCACGGCAGTCACCGAATTAGCTCGAGCCAACAAGCGACTAGTCAAAGTACCGAGTCCCGGTCCAATCTCCAGTACAACATCATCACTCGTTAATTCAGCCGCTTCAGCAATATCTGCCAAAATCTCCGGATCTTTCAGCCAATGCTGTCCAAGCGATTTTTTTGGTCCACGAGAAGAAGCCATTTAGCGCCCATCCCCATTAGTCCAGTCAGTCGCCAAGTCGAATCCGTGCGGATGCTTGGCTGCAAATCCACCGGTATCGTAAACCTTGCCCGGACCCATACTGGTCTCAACCACCGAGCATCGCGGATAATTACCATAATTAGCCGCCACCAAAATATAACCATCTTTATCAACCTTAGCGCCGTCCGCCCTCACTGTATAAGTACCGCCGCTACCGCAGGATTTTATCACAATATTCATCGGCAAATCATAATAAGTCTCGCGATGCGCCACACCCTTGGAGTCGGTAAATATCTGCGCGCCCTTACTTTTCGTCAATGGATTTTTAGGCTTCGTGCCAATTATTTCAATCTGCTTCTTTGGCTGCTTTGTGATTTCGCTAGCAACTTCCTTACGACTAATTTCGCGCTCGTTCTCTACCCCAACCTGATAAGTCACCTTTCGCACACCTTTCTCCCCAAGCTGCTTAACACTCTTAAACCCAATCGGCTGAGAATCGTCCTTAATCTGCTCAACATCAAAATTAACATCAACCTCTTCGGTTATCGTTCGTTGTTTTGACCGCTCAATCTTCATCACCAGACCCACACCGTTCACCAAAAGATCGTCAGAATTCGTAAAATGCGTTTTATCTTCGCGATATAAAGTCAACCCAGCGGCCTTCGCAATCAAAGCTGGAGTTTGCTCGGCAGTGGTTATTTTCAGGCGTTTATTTCCATCGACAATTGTTATTGGACGAGCACGGAAAATATTGACCTGGTATTTTGCGCCTGTCAATTCCATATCAATATTCGGTTCAACCGCGTCAATCTTTTCGTCAATCGTAATCTTAGCTGCGCGCAAGGCCTGCCGAACGGTCAATGCATTTGTGATAATGGTCTTTTCTTCACCGCGATCATAAATACGAACCAAATGCTCACCAGAAGTCTTTCCGTCAGCAAACGAAATCATCGGAGTCGCAATCGCAACCAACACAGCCAATCCAATAATTTTTCCAAAAAATAAACCTTTTGCGCGCATAATAATTTGACAATTCACACAATGTATTAGAAAAATTATATCAGATTTTGAAACTATTATCTATAGATATCCTGAAGTCCCATTTTAACCTTACAAGTCGGCCATGGTTGCCAGCCACGAGCCTTGTAAGTTTGCCACGCCTTTTCGTCCTGCACAGCAGCTGGAGCGTCAGAAGCCAGTTCGTATCCGCCATAGTTCCCCCAAGTTCGTTTGTCAAACTGGTATGCGCCGTAATATCCATTTCCAGTATTCGATGTATAACTACCCTCGCAGCTTCTCAATCTAGCAAGTGCTTCAGAAAAACTGCCAGAAAATGACGTAGAGCTTTTCGTCCCCACAATCTCAATCTGCTTCTTTGGCTCTTTTGTTACAACACTAGCAATTTCCTTACGGCTCACCTCCACGCCGTTCTTCATTTCGATTTCATAAGTGACGTTCTTCTTGCCATTCTCGCCCGCCTGTTTTACTTCGCGATATCCCGAATCTCGATTCGCGTCTTGAACTTTTTCAACCTCAAATTTCACATCTTCTTCGGCGGTTATAGTTTGCTTGCCGTTACGCCAAAGCTCAATTTTCATTCCAGGAACAATTTTCGCCGAACGATCCACAGATAGCGTATCATCTTTCTTTGGATCAATATTCTTCTCTTTCAATAGCTCGCCAACCGTCTTAGCGTGTGTGCGAATGACAGATTCTTTGCCGTAAAGTACAAAATTAACCATCGAGGCTCTGTCAATTTTCATCACCATGTTTGCGCCATCAACCGCCATATTATCGGAATTGGATAGAGTGGTTTTATCCTCTTCAAAAACTTCAATTCCAGCAGTCTTCGCAATCAAAGCTGGTGTTTGTTCGGCAGTGGTTATTTTCAGGCGTTTATTTCCATCGACAATTGTTATTGGACGAGCGCGGAAAATGTTAATATTGTACTTCTCTGCCACCATCTCCGAATCAAGACTCGGCTCGACTACGTCTTGGCGTTCATCAATAGAAAACTTAGCCAATTTCAAAGCCTCGCGAATCGTCCTCGCTTTTGTAACAATCGTCTTTTCTGTATCCCTGTCGTAAATAGTCACCAACTTTTCACCAGCCTTAGTCGCTGGCTTAGCGGCGTCAGCCAATGCTTGATTGACAAAAAATAAACCGCCAACCAGCATCAATATTGCGCCAGAAACGAACGTAATTTTCTTAGAATAGTGTCTTACTTGTAATCTTATACCCATAAGTTCACACCCACAACGTAGGTACCCTTATTATATCAAATTTTCTCCAAGCGTGCGAACTCGACATTCAATTTCTTAATATTTCCATTGTCAAACTGAACCGTAACGCTCAGCCCTTCGCTGTCAATAATTTCCCCCGAACCAAAACTCGGGCTGCGAACTCGATCGCCAACTTCCAAACCAATATCTTCCGAATAAAAATCAGGTTCTACGATCGGCTGAGCTGGTCTATCAACACCACCAGCCATCAAGCCCATCTCGTCCAAAAACCTCGATGGCATATTATAGCCGATCTGACCAAATTGCGTCCGAGAGCTGGCGCAACTAACGAACAATTCTTCCCTTGCCCGAGTTACACCAACATAACACAACCTGCGCTCTTCTTCGACATCATCAGCATTGCCGCTATCAAACACTCTGGCATGCGGCAAAATTCCCTCTTCCAGTCCCGCCAGAAAAACCACCGGAAACTCCAAGCCCTTAGCCGCATGAAGCGTCATGAGCGTCACTTGCTGATCGGCAGTTGTGTCCGTCGAAGACATCAAAGCCATCTCTTCCAAAAACGTCGCCACGTCAACGTAAGCCTTCGCCTCCGACAAAAGCACGCCGATATTTTCCATTCGCTCCTCAGCTTGCGGCGTTCCGTCGTTTATAAAATCTTCATAGCCAGTACTTTTCATGATTTTTTCAATCAGTTCGGCCGGAGATCCGTCAATTTCCTGCTGCAAATCATGCAATTTTTTACCAAACTCTAGCAACGGACGCTTTGCGCGCGCTGTCAAAGTATCCGCCTCCTCAACCGCCAGCAACCCGCTAATTATATCTTTACCTGACGCGTCATTCCAATCCAAAAATTTAGAGACGCTCACCGCGCCAACGCCGCGTTTTGGCGTATTCACAATTCGCAAAAAACTAACTCGATCACTCGGCTGATATAACAATCGAAGATATGCTAATAGATCCTTAACGACCGCTCGATCCAAAAATCGCAAACCGCCGACGATTTTATACGGAATATAGCTCTGGCGCAAGGCTCGCTCAATTGCGTAACTTTGCGCATTCGTTCGATACAGAACCGCCACGTCGCCATATTGACGACCGTTCGCAATTTGCGCCTGAATCTCATTCGCAATCGCCAAAGCCTCCTCAGACTCATTGTATAATTGCCATAATTTTGGCTCAACACCGTCGCCATTCGCTGTCCATAAATTTTTATCAGTTCTATGAATATTATGACTAATCAGCGCATTTGCCATATTCAAAATCGCGCCAGTTGAACGATAATTTTGCTCTAATTTAACCACGGTCGTACCAGGAAAATCTCGCTCAAAATTGAGAATATTAGTATAATCAGCCCCACGAAAACTATAAATCGACTGAGCGTCATCGCCAACCACGCATAAATTACGGCGCGGATTAACCAACAGCTTAATTAGCGCATACTGCACCGCATTCGTGTCCTGATACTCGTCAATCAGAATATGCTCGAATTGCTGTTGCCATTTGTGACGGATGTCTGGCTTGCTTCTCAACAATTCCACGGTTTTTATTAATAAATCGTCAAAATCCAACGCCGAAGCATCTTTCAGAGCTTTTTCATAAGCAAAAAACAATTCAGCTATTTTCTGCTCTCTTGGACCGCGAGTCGAAGCAGAAAAATCCTCAGCATTTCGCATTTCATTTTTAGCATTCGAAATAGCCGAAAGTACAGCTCGAGGTTTAATATCTTTATCCGTCAAGCCGCGAGCCTTCATAATTTGCTTCATCAAGCTTATTTGATCATCGGTATCGTAAATTAAGAATCGCTTATTCAGACCAATATTTTCACCATCCATCCGCAACATTCGCACGCAAATACTGTGAAAAGTTCCCATCCACGGCATAAATTGCCGATTTTCAGAATCTTCACCCAATATTTGAGCCAATCGCTGACGCATTTCCCTTGCAGCTTTATTAGTAAATGTAACCGCCAATATTCGACTAGGGAATATTTTCAACTCGCCAATCAAATAAGCGATTCTATGGGTCAGAGTTTTGGTCTTTCCAGATCCAGCTCCGGCTAAAATCAACAATGGCCCATCAGCGTGTGTCACCGCTCGAGCCTGCTCGCTATTTAATCCGTCAGTAAAATTAGACATATATCTATTTTATCAGCAAAAAGTACGAAACAGCGCCGCCAGCCATACCAATTGCTAAAAATAGAACAATAAGCAACGCTATTAATAATCCAGATTTTTTCTTTTCTTTGTCGGCTGAAGGTTTGACTTCTGTAGATACGGCGGCAAACATCGGTGCCGGCTCAGAATCCATAGTTTCTTTTTCGGATAATTCGGAAGACTCAATCAAAGAACTGTCAATGTCAGTGGACATTTTATCGTCTGAATCTTCAGGAACGCCAGCCTCCTCAATTGCTATAATTTCTGGACTCAAATCCATTGGTGAGTCGGGTGCATCGCCCAAAGAATTTTCGCTCATGCTGTAATTAGATAAATTAGTATTATATTGATGTTCCAATTTTACATCCTCAGAATCAGAAGACATAGACGCGTCTTCATCACCATTCATCTCAGAACTAGTCATAGTTTGGTTAACAGAACCAAGCGGTCGCTTCTCCACTTCAACATTAGCAATAAACGGAGACTCCAGCGGCGTAGTCATCGGTGTAGCAGGAGCTTCGCTATTACTTACGGCTAATGATTGAGCTATCTTATCAGTCAATGACAATTCCTCAGCAGGCGCATCTTCAATCTCCGCAAAAGTAGATTCATTATGTACGTCTTTAAGATCAGGGGTGTCACTAAGATTATCTGATTGAGCAACTATATCAGACATTTCTTTCCTTGCCGCAGAATGCCTATTGCTTGTACTAATCACGTCCACCAAATCAGGCGAAGGTTGGATTGTTGTGCCAGTTCGGGATGGAGCGGGAGTAGCAGGTTTTTGGATAGTGCTGACAGATGAAGGTCTAACAACATCCATGAAACGACCAGTCGAGCGTCTTGCGACTACCGGCGTAGCCTTGACTTCGTTAGCAGCAATGCCAGGAGCTCTGTTATCTATTGAGTCGTTAGTAGCTTTCTCGCTCGTAGGATTATCAACCTCTTTAGGAATCGTATCGTCACTAGAAGAGTCTTTTTTTACTTCAGGCTGAGAGATCGATGATAAAGGAGTAGAAGCAGCAGACGAAGGTGTAAATGGAGTTACCGGAGGAGCAAAGCTAGTACCAATAGAATTCTCTGGCACAGACTTTTCCTCTACGGGCGCAGACGTAGAAACCTCGCTATTATTTTCATTAGCCACCACTGGAGCTTCCTTTTCTCGCTGCTTATCCATAAGAGAGCTTACCGCTCTATCCAACTCATCAAAATCAATATCTGTCATATGCCCCCTATTTTTTAACCTTTATGTGCTTTCGAGATTATCTCCTTAAATTGATATGCATCCAAACTGGCTGCCCCAACCAATAAACCATCAAGTTCATCAATTGCTAAATAATCTGCGGCGTTTATTGACGTAATACTTCCACCATAGACAACTCGAACTGATTCCGCCGCTTTTTTACCGTACAAATGAGAAATATGTCGTCGAATCATCTGTGTAGCTTTTTTTACATCAGACGCTTTAGCGCTGTCGCCAGTACCGATCGCCCAAACTGGCTCGTAAGCAATGACTACTTCATCCAGCTCGTCCGCCGTCACGTTAGCCAGACCACTGGTTAATTGATCGGCCAGAACATCCTTCGTTTCGCCAAGAGTCTTCTCTTGAATCGTTTCACCGACACACAGAATTGGATGAATACGATTTCGAATTGCCGCCTGAACTTTCAGCCGAATGTCTTTTTCGCTTTCAATGAAAATATAGCGACGCTCCGAATGTCCAATTATCACATAATCAGCAATTCCACGAAGATGCGCCGCTGGAATTTCTCCCGTGTATGCCCCCGAATCTCGCCAATAGCAATTCTGAGCCGCCAACTTAGCGATTCGACGATTAATTTGCAAACTCAAACTCTGCAGCGTCAAAATAGTAGGCGCCAGCACCACTTCAACATCTCTATGCGATGGCAGCGTATTCATCAGCTTATGCAAATATAAGCTAGCCTCCTGCATATTGAAGTTCATTTTCCAGTTACCAATGATTAACTTTTTTCTCATGAGATAATCCTTATGCTTAGTTTATCACCTCAAACCGTATGCGTCTAGTAAACTTTCAATTCCAGGCAATTTTTTACCAGCCATCAAGGCCATGCTAGCTCCGCCACCAGTAGAAACATGGGTAAAATTAGCGCCGTCATGCCCGTCCCATTTCAATATAAAATCAGCCGTATCTCCGCCGCCAACTATTGAAACGACTCCTTTATTTTGAGCAATCGCTAGCGCTACTCGCGCCGAACCTATTGCAAAATTATCAATTTCAGCATAGCCCAACGGACCATTCCAAATAACCATCTTTGCGCCAGCCAGTATTTTCGTAAATTTCTCAATTGTCTGACTTCCAATATCCAGCGCCATATCTGAGCTTTCTATTTTATCGACGCTAACTTCTTGACGAGGATAATCGTTGGAAATCTCAGGCGCAACCGCCACATCGATCGGCAAAACCAAAAAATCGTCAACATTTTCTACGCCAACCTTAGCCGCTGCCAAATCGTAAATTTCCGCGACAACCTTTTCCATTCCCGGTTCAAACACACTCTTGCTGACATTAAATCCACGACAATGTAAAAACGTGTTCGACATAGCGCCGCCAATTAAAATCCGATCCGCTTTTTTAATCAGACGCTTAATCAGTAATATTTTATCGCTAACCTTTGCGCCACCAATAACCGCAATCAACGGACGTTTTGGTTTATTCATCGCCTCGGTGATAGTTACATATTCTTTTTCTAATAGTAATCCAGCCAACCCTGGAACACACAATGTAATCGCATGAGTGCTAGCGTGCGCCCTGTGCGCGACCGCAAATCCGTCTTGCACAAAATAATCCGCTCGGACAGCGCGTTGAATTGACTTGGCAAATGTTAAATCATCAGCCTCCTCCTCGTCATAAAAGCGTAAATTCTCCAACATGAGAATACTGCCTCGTGGAGCGCGGCGAATAGCTTGATGAACAGCTTCGCCTACGCAATCATCCAGCAATTCTACCGGACGACTCAGCAACTTAGATAGGTGATCTGCGACGACTTTCAGGCTAAACTTAAGATCCCTACCTTTTGGCCGCCCCAGATGAGACATAATAACAATCTTGCAATTCTGCTCCAGCAAATATCGGAGTGTGGGCAGTGAAGCGCGAATTCTTAGATCATCAGAAATCTGACCACGCTTTGTTAGCGGCACATTATAATCTGCTCGCAGAAGAATAGTTTTTCCGCGTAGATCAACATCGCGAATTGTTTGCTTCGGAAATTTTCTGCCCACCCAAATTCTCCTTATGACAATGTCTTGACTTGAATATTGTCAGTCTTGCCTGGCTCTGGATTATGACCGCTAACAAGCACAACCGTAACTGGGTCTGTACCGAAATATCCTTCTTGTTTCAACTCATCAGCTAGCTTAGCTGCTGCATTTGAAACGTTTGGTCGGACATATGGACGAGAGTCATATCTTAGCGCTAACTTTTGCGCAGTCTTCACATTTTCTGTCACGCAAACAATTGGCAGATTTGGACGATATGCGGCAACATTGATTGCAGTGGCGCCAGTGTGCGTCTCTGCAATGATGGCTCGAGCCTTAATTCTCCTTGCTAATTGCGCGGCGGTATAGCTCAAAATTGCGTCAGTTTTTTCACGCATCTCAGCCCTTTCTACCAACATCACCTCACTGTGCTCTTGAGTGTAGATAATAGTCTTGCGCATCGCACGGACGGTTTCAACAGGATATTTACCATTGGCGGTTTCATCAGACAACATAACCACGTCAGCACCTTGAATTACGGCATTCGCAACGTCACTTACTTCGGCGCGACTCGGTTCTGGATTATCAACCATACTGCCCATCATTTGTGTTGCAACGATTACCAACTTGCAATATTTACGACACAAGGCAATAATTCGACGCTGTACAACTGGGACGATTTCCGCACCAGCTTCCACGGCCAAGTCACCGCGAGCAACCATAATACCGTCACTAGCCTTAACGATTTCCTCCA
>CAUTWR010000016.1:0-10964 GCA_963542105.1 uncultured Candidatus Saccharibacteria bacterium
GTCTGATAGCTTCATTCGGATTATCTTTGAAATATGGTCTGCTCGTCCATATTCTAAGTCCCTCTGTAACTGCTCTCCTCGTATTAGGATTATTGTTTTTTAACCATTCATCAATTATTGGAAGTGCTTTTTCATATCCTATTTTCTTGCAAAATTCATCAAATGCCTTTGCCAATACTTCCTGAACTCTCCAATTATCATCTTTGGAAACTTCATCTCTCATAAATGCTAAAATATCATCTTGTTCTGATAAGTATCCAAAAAGAAATACACCGTACATTCTTACTTGATAGGTATCAGATTTATAAGCTAAAAATGCCAACTTCTTGATATGTTCATTATCATTAGATTTATAATCGGTTAAGGCTCTTTTTTCTTCCTCTTTGAAGCCATTTTCTATCAAAGAAAATTCCTTTTCTAAATTTGCGATATATTCTTTTACGCGGATATCATTCATAAAATCCAGCAACCTCCCTATTCCTTAGTTTATTTTCCAATTCCAACCAGTGCCGCCTCCACAAGCAGCCACGGATTTACAGAAGTTGTTTTCATTTGCAAGTCCGCCCGAAGTAGCGCGTCATTTATCCTTTTCAGTTTTTTCTTATCGACACCTTTTGTTGAAGACGCCAATTTTCGTAAAACATACGGATTAGCCGAAAAATCCGAAGCCACCAACTTACTGTCGCCGCCAGCCAAAACCAACGCCGTCAAGTTAGTCGCCTGCGAGGCAAGCAATCCCATTGTCTGATAAGCGCCATCAACGCCACTTTCCGACTCCAAATAGCTAATTATGTCGTGAACCTTATCATAATCACCCGCCAGCGCCGAAACAAACAAATCAAACACACTTTCCGTCCTCGCCAGAGGTATGAAGTTATCGATTAAATCATCTGTCACTTTTTCCACTAGCGCCAATTGATCCAAAAAATTACTCAGTCGCAGCTGATCAAATCCCAAACGATCAACAATTATCTCCGCTTGATGATTCGTTAATTCACACCCACGAGCCTTTGCTTCCGCCACACACCACTTTAAAAGCTGCGGTTTTTGACGATCACTAAGCGGAGAAAATTCCTGAACTTTGGCATTTTTCTGCAGCCACTTATACGTTTTCGTTCGCTTATCAATTTTATCTTCCACCAAAATAATCGTCCTGTCATCATCAAACTTCACATCTGTAAGCTGCGACCAAATCTCAGAATTTTCGCTCAATTTTGAAATCAAATACACCGACGAGTTCATAAACAGCGTCTGCCCAATTGCTATTTCCTGCATTCCAACCAGCGTCAACTCTTCGCCATCATGTCGCGCCGCTTTTTCGTTGCCGATCAGCTTAGCAATTGCCCGCCGTTTCTCGAATTCATTTTCGCCGTAAAAAAGGTAAATCACTTCGCCTCCACCTGGCAAACTGGACAAATATGCGTACCGCGTCCAGAAACCTTCATCTTTACAATATCTTGATCAGGATGTCGATGGCACGGCTGACCTTCCCGACGAAATACGTGCGCAAACGACAGATAATTACCCTTCCTACCTTCAGCGTCAACATAATTTTTATCCGTCGAGCCGCCCTGATCAATGCTCAATTGTAAAATCTGACGCAGGTCGTTAAACAAATCTTCCAATTGATCATCGCTAACATTTTTGACGCGCGTCTGAGGGTGGATTTTTGCAGCCCACAGAGCTTCATCGGCATAAATATTACCAACCCCAGCGATCACCGACTGATCAAGAAACGCCGGCTTTATCATCGAATTTTGCCGACGACGAATTCGCTTAATAAAGTCACCCGCCTCAGTTTTTTTATCGAGCGGTTCCGGACCAACTTTCTGCATAAATGGCAAATTTTCTATCTCATCAGTCGGCATCAATTTCATCCAGCCAAACTTACGCTGATCATTGAAAAACAAGCGCGAACCATCCGTAAAATCAATTTGCACTCGTGTCGATCTATCCGGCAATTCACCAATCAAACTATCATTCGGATGACCACCAGCAAAACTATTAGCCCCACGAAAAATCAATTGCCCAGTCATCTTAAGATGTATCACCAGCGAATAACGCGTATCCAGATCAATCATCAATACTTTTGCACGACGTCGCACCGCCGTTACGTGCGCACCATATAAAAATTGCTGAACGTCAGTAGGCGAATTCGGAAAACTCTTTGGTGAATCAAATACCGTCGCTCGCACAACAGCCTGACCTGGCAGCAAATCCGCCAAACCGCGACGAACTGTCTCAACTTCGGGTAGCTCAGGCATTCGGCAAGTCCTACAGCTTAAACAAAGCTTCTTCTTGACTTAGGCCAATTCCAGCCGCCATTTTCTTGCCGTCAGGAATTTGTTTCAAAAACATATCCAAAATCTCGTTTACATTAGCTTGCGCCGAACCCTTAGAGCCGCTACAATCCGACGTCCACAAACTCTTCACAACGGAATTGTCCTTCAAAGTTTCGAATTTGTAAATTTTACCGCTAGCACAAATTCCCCGCAAATCATTTTGCTGCTCAGTTAGCGGCGTGCCTTCCATCATTTTTCGCTTATCAAGCGCATAAACCAACTCCGTATAAGCCTTGCTGTTATTGTCCAATTTTTTTTCTGTAATCGGCTTATCCAAATACCCCTCGTACGTCGTCATTTCGCGAGATTCTGGCGAAATAGTGATGCTATATGAGCGGAAATTCTCATTCGCTACAATTGGTCCGCGTACCGTCAATCGAACTGCACTTCCCACGTCCGTCGACAGCAAAGCAACTTGTCCTACGTTAACATTCTGATCCGTTGTTTGACCTGAATCATTTTTACCAAATAATGCTCGACCAATCGCAATAACCGCTGCTACCGCTACGACCGTGATAACAATAACCAGCAAAATTGGTACAAATCGAGAAAATGAATTTCGTCGTTGAGTGTATTTCATGGCGTAATTATACCATATTTTCTATACTTCACCCCAATTTGCGCCCGTACCAACATCAATCTTCAACTTAATCGGCAATTCCGGACAAACGCCTTCCATTTCCGCTTTCATAATCTCGCTGACTTTCTGAACGTCTTCAGGTTTGCATTCCACCAAAATCGAATCATGAACTTGTAAAATCGCATCAGCCAAGCCCGACAATTTATCCTCTAGCCGAATCATCGCCAATTTCATCAAATCCGCTTCCGTGCCTTGAATTGGCATATTCATCGCAGCCCTTTCCGCCGAAGATCGCACCATAAAATTGCTCGATTTTACATCAGGCGTTGGTCGTCGCCTGCCAAAATACGTTTCAACAAATCCCTGTTCTCGCGCTTGAGTTAAAATTTTATCCAAGTACTGACGAATCGGCTTTCGCACCTCAAAATAATGATCAATAAACTTTTTCGCCTCTGTAAATGACATTCCCGTAGCCGCCGCCAAACCGTGCGGGCTCATTCCGTAAAGTACACCAAAATTGATCACTTTCGCTGCTCGACGCTGAGATTTACTCACTTCGTCAATTGATATTCCGTATGTTTCCGCCGCCGTTTTTGCGTGAATATCAACATCGCTATTAAAGTCTTCAATCAACTTCTCATCGCCCGCCAACACAGCTGCCAACCTCAATTCAAATTGCGAATAATCCGCACCAACAAAAACCTTGCCATCACTCGGAACAAACGCCTGGCGAATTTTCCTACCCAGTTCAGTTCGCACCGGAATATTTTGCAAATTCGGATTTGTGCTGCTCAGTCGCCCCGTGCTGGTTACATCCTGATTGAATGTAGTGTGAATTCGCCCATCAGTCGCCATCAATTTTGGTAACGCCTCAATGTACGTGCTGATCAATTTGGTCAATTCTCGATATCGCTCAATCAACTCGATAATCGGATGTTGTCCGCGTAATTTGTCCAACTCTTTTTGACCTGTTGAATATCCAGTCTTTCCCTTTTTTATGCCCGCGGTTGGTAATTGCAATTTGGTAAACAAAACCTCAGAAAGTTGCGCTGGACTAGACGCATTAAACTCGTATCCAGCCATGGAATACATTTGTTGTTCAAGCTCGCTAACTTCCGCTGCCAGCTCATCGCCCATCTGTTTTAATAGCGTATCATCCAACTTCATCCCGCGTTTTTCCATCTGGAATAGCGCCCAAATTACTGGAAAATCAAACTCACGAGCCACACGCGCAATTTGCGAATTGTTCGACATGTAAACTTTTTGTTCACGATAAATTTTATGCAAGCGAGCCAATTGATAAGCCGCAGAATTGTCGTCAGAAAAATCACCAGACAATGCATTCAAACTACGGTCGCGCTTCAGCGGATCAATCAAAAACGCCGCCTGCTCAATATCCCAAACTTCATGAAAACGCACCGCCACACCATAATTATCCAGCGCATGATACAACTGCTTAACATCCGCCGCGATCACAGTTCCCTGCGCCAGTAATTGCCACATAGATTGACTAATTTCGCTAATTTTCGCCGTCCACGCTGACTCAGGATTCGAGCTTATGTAAATTACGTCAGGCTCCGACGAATCGATATATATTATATTTTCCGCCTCAAACATCGGCATATCGGGCAATTTTTCAATTCGTGGAATATCCAACTTCGGTTCTTCTTTTTTCTCATTTTCCGCCATTTGCATTGTTTTTGGCAATCGTCCAATCAGCGAATTAAACTCCAACTTCTGCAGAATTTCCGTTGCTCGCGCAAAGTCGCAATCATTAACATCCGCTACATCCCAGTCCAGTTCAATCGGCGCGTCCGTCCAAATTTCCGCCACTTGCTTGGTTAAATATGCCGACTCTCGACCATTTTCCAACTTCGTTCGCAAAGCGCCTTTTTGCTCGTCCAGATGTTCATAAACTCCGTCCAGAGTTTCATATTCTTGCAATAATTTCACCGCCGTTTTCTCACCAACTCCCGGAACTCCCGGTAAATTGTCACTAGAATCACCCTTTAGCGCTTTCAAATCTAAGAATTGTTCTGTCCGAATTCCATATTTTTGTTCAAAATGTTCCGCCGTAAATTCCTCGATATTCCTTAGACCATTTTTCATGGCATAAACTTTAGTAAGCGGCGTCACCAATTGCAATGCGTCCAAATCTGATGTCAATAAACACGTTTCAATCCCGCGAGATTCCGCTTGCCTGGCAAACGCACCCATAATATCGTCCGCCTCGTAATCATCAATTTCATAAAGCGGCCAACCAAATGCATCAAGCAACTCGTGTAAAATCGGTATTTGCTGATAAAAGTCATCTGGTGCTGGCTTGCGACCAGCTTTATATTCTGGATATAATTCCCGCCGCTTGCGAATATTCGTGCCTCGTTTATCCCAAGCTACCGCCACATAATCCGGCTCCAATTTCTTAATTAGCTCAATTGCCAAACTTACAAATCCATACACACCACCAGTCGGAGTTCCGTCAGCCATCGACAATCCCGGCATAGCATAATAACCTCGGTAAAACACCGACTTTCCATCAATAACCACTAGACGCTTCATACTTCTATTGTAGCATTTAAGCGACTGTCGTCAGAGAGTTGATTATTGACGCTTCGGCAAGTTTTTGTTGTATTCCCCCATAATTATCATAAATCTCCCCAAACATTTTTTCAACATCGAAAGAATCATTGCCCTGTTTTTTCTGCCATTTGCCGTATCTCTCATAGATTTTTCTAAGTTCTTCCATAGAGCTGTAGGAGTCATTATCGTATTTCATCCAACGCCTATGAGACTCCCACTTTTCCCTTTCGTAACTGTAGAGGTGACAGTATTCACTTGTCTTATTTATATCTGTCTTATCGCTCGTTAGTATATGCAATAATTCTACATCACCAAAATTATCAAATCCGACAGAAAATTTATAAATCGATCCCCGTAATATAGAAATAGAAGTAGGCACAAAATCAACTATAGAAAGATCATCTATAAAAACATAATTAAACTTATCTTTATCGTCTGGCATCTTATATATCTGATATCGATCTTTCGGATTAGATGACGAAGTGGCAGGATTCTCCCAAATCATCCATGCCTGACCATACTGATCAATAACCGGTTCGTTAACAAATCTTTTCCATGCTTTACTGCCGTCTGGATTAAGATTAAATTGCGACTCTAGCGTCTCAACCTGGTCTAATATATTATCCCATTGAACTTCTTTACGATATTCTATTAAACGACCCCAGATACTAAAATCAGAAAGTGGATCCTGAGGTAACCCTTCAGCATGTCCATGAACTGTTTCCATAATACTTACCCTAAACATACGCTCTATTTTGAAGAATGTCAACAAATTGTTAAAATTATTACATGACACAACCACACGCAAAAATTATCGCCCTGGTTGGATTGGCGGGCAGCGGCAAAAGTTCTGCTGTCGAATATTTGACAGAAAAAGGATTTCCAAAAATTTATTTCGGTGGCGTTATTTATAAAGCCATGGACGAGGCTGGAATTGAAAAAACTTGGGACAATCAACAACAATTTCGCGAAGAAATTCGTCGTCGCGAAGGCAAAGATTTCGTAATCAAACGCGTCATAAAAAACATCCACGATTTAATAAACGCTGGGCAAAATAAAATCGTTTTGGACGGATTATACACTTGGAGTGAATATAAATTCCTTAAGCACGAATTTCCTGGACAAGTTGTCGTTATTGCTATTGTTACACCGAAATACCTCCGTTATCAACGAATGGCTAAGCGCATAGAGCGCCCAATGCAACCGCACGAAGTCGATCAGCGCGACTGGTCAGAAATCGAGAATTTGGAAAAAGGTGGACCAATTGCTATTGCTGATTATTTCATCATTAACGACGGTACTCTTGAGCAATTGCACCAAAAAATAGACGCCGCAACCCACGACGCCCATTTTTGTAAATCACCCGAACAGTGTTAATTAATCCAGATATTCGTAAAGTTTTTTCGCGTCTTTATGTTTGCGAAGTTTTGCTAGTGCCTTAGCTTCAATCTGGCGGATTCGTTCACGCGTAACCGCAAATTCCTGACCAACTTCTTCCAAAGTGTGATTTTTCCCATTATCCAAACCAAAACGCATTCGGACAATTTTCTGCTCGCGGTCGCTGAGGCTTGATAAAATTTCCTGAACTTGCTCTTTTAGCAATTGATTTGAAGCAGAATCTTCTGGTGAAACCGTATCTTCGTCAACGATAAAATCTTGCAAAACCGAGTCGTCATCTTCACCATCACGACCAACACCAGCGTCCAGAGAAGAGATATCCTGCTTAATCTTAATGACGTATTCGATTTTCTCTGGCTCCATGTCCAATTCTTTAGACAATTCTTCAATTGTCGGCTCGCGATTCAATTCCTGTGTCATTCGTCGCTGAGTGCGCAACAATTTATTAATGGTTTCAACCATGTGAACTGGAATACGAATCGTTCGAGCTTGATCAGCAATCGCACGCGTAATCGCCTGACGAATCCACCAAGTCGCATAGGTCGAAAACTTAAAGCCCTTATCCGGATCAAACTTCTCAACCGCACGCAAAAGTCCAGTATTTCCCTCTTGAATCAAATCCAAAAAGTCCAAGCCACGACCCGAATAACGCTTAGCGATTGACACCACCAAACGCATATTCGCCTCAGCCATCTTATCCTTAGCTTTCTTATCGCCTTCAACAATTCGGCGCGCCAAGTCCATTTCTTCTTCAGCACTAAGCAGTGGAATTTTACCAATTTCTCTCAGGTACAAACGAACGGAGTCGTCTGACACATCATCCAAATATTGCCCAGTTGTTAACGAATCCAAATCTTCCGATTCTTCTTCGTCTATAAGTGTTGGATCAAAATCATCATCTTCGTTTAAGTTTACTGGCTTCGTCGTGATATCGTCGCTCACATTTTCTCCTTAATCAGATTATTTAAGCTCTGGCGTAAATTCTGAGACAAAACCTCATCACCCGACGCCTCGGCCTCTCTAAGCTGCGTTAATAGTTGATTCTTTTTGTTTTCGCGATGTTTGATTGTTATCTGTCTGACTAGCCGAGCCATCTCTTCGTCCAAGCTTTTTTGCTCCCAATTGGCGTAACGACTTTCACTTTTCAACTGTACTATTTTCACATACTGTTCGATTTTTTGCAAGTCCAGCGGAACCTCGCCCAAATCCGCGTCTGGGTTTTTCCGCAGATAGCCAATCAATTGCCGCGCATTGTCATTATCCAACATTTCGCCAGAGACCGCCGCCAGCCAGCGCCGCACGGATTTTTCACTCGCCGCCAGTCCTGCCAAAATATCCTCAGTTTCATCCTGAACTGGATTTGGTTTTTCCTTCTCAATTTTCGGCTTTTTCAATTGATGTTCAGTAACTTTTTCGTTCGACAATTTTGCCTTAAGTGCAGTAATTGACGCGCCAGTTTTTTCGGAAATCACCGACAAATAATGCTCTTGCTCTACCGGATCTTTCAAGCCTCGGACAATCCTCAGCGCAATAGTCGAGAATCGCCTCTTACCTTCTGCCGATTTCAAATTCTCCATTTCCGCATATCTGGCAATCACCCAATCCACCGCCGGCTGAGATTGGTCAATCGCCATTTGCCAAAGCGCTGGATCTTTTTGAATCAATTCGTCTGGATCTTTGACGCCATCAGGCAAGCTCACCACTTCCAACTCCACGCCGACTTCCTGTGCCAAATTGATAGCACGCTCCGTCGCGTTAACTCCCGCTCGATCGCCATCAAACGCCAAGCGAATTCGTCCTGCCAATCGACTAAGCGACTTCAAATGTTGAGTCGTCATCGCCGTTCCAGAAGTCGCAACAACATTTTTAATATTCACTTGATGACTGCTAATAACATCCAAATTGCCCTCAACAATCACCGCCACATCACTTTTCCGAATCGCTTCCTTGGCTTGATGCAAACCAAAAATATGTCGCGATTTATCAAATAACAGCGTTTGCGGCGTGTTCAGGTATTTTGGCGCGCGCGGATCGTCACGAATAATTCTGCCCGTAAATCCCACAACTTCGCCATTGCCGTCGCTCAACGCCACCATCATTCGCCCACGAAACAAATCGCCACCAAACCGATTCGACAAGCCAGCGTCCGCTAATTCTTGACGTGAAAATCCTCTTTTTTCCAATGCTTTCGTCAACGTGTCGCCATTCTCTGGCGCATAGCCAATCAAAAAATCACCAATCGTCTGACGATTTAATCGCCGTTTTTTAACCACATAATCCAGAGCTAATGAATTTTTCACCAAATTCTGCTGGTAGAAATTAGCGGCCAATTTAAGTGCTTCTCTCGCCCTGGCTCGACGCTTGGCTGTTCGTCCATCGCCATTAGAAAACAAAGTCAAATCCACGCCCGCTTTACGCGCCAAATGCTCCAAGGCTTGACGAAAATCCATCCCCTCCACCATCATCACGAAAGTAAAAATATCACCGCCTTTTCCAGAAGAAAAATCGTGCCAAATTTGTTTTTCCGGACTAACCATAAAGCTCGGGGTTCGCTCGTCGGTAAACGGACTTAAACCCTTCAAATTGCGCCCCGCTCGCTTCAACTGAACATACTCACCAATCACATCCTCGATGTTCAGTCGCGCCCGCACTTCTTCTTTGGCATCATTCATATTTTTATTATATCACCCTTTACCTCTGTTATTGTTTGTGGTTAAATAGGAACATGTATCCTGACAATTTGAATAACCAACCTCAAGGTATCGATTATCTGAATCAAATTGCCACACCTCCGCCAGCGGAAGGTTTTGATAAAAAAACCAAAATCATCATCGCTATTTTGAGTTTTATCGGCTTGATAACCCTGATCGCGATATTCGTTTTTTCACAAGATTCTACGCCAAATACCAATCCGTCACAAGTTGCATCACGCGTTAACAAACTACTCACTATTTCCAAAAAATACAATAATAAGTTTCGCTCAACCAGCCTGCAGACCACTAATAGTTCTCTAGTTGCAGTATTAACTACCGCAGACGCCTCAATGGGTGAAGCACTTCAATCAACCGGCATCAACTATAAGGAAAAGCAAAAAGAAATCCTCGCCTTAGATTCGTCAGAAAAATTAGAGAAAAAATTAGATGAAGCCCTTCTAAACGCACAATTGGATATTACCTATTCTCATGAGATGAATGTGCAAATAACAGATACGATCAACATGATGAAAAAGGTGTACAAGTCCACTAAGTCAAAAAAGATGCGCGAATGGCTAGTAAAAACTGCTGGCGATTTAGAGAATATCCAGAAGCAGATCAATCAAATAATTAAGGCAGATTAAGCTTCCGAGACTAATCGATAACTCAACCTCGCCAAGTCAAAAACTTCTTCGTCAGTCAATTGACCTGAACAAATAATCGTATTCCAGTGCTTTTTATTCAAATGATAACCTGGCAAAACTGTTTCGTATTTTTCTCGTAAATTCTGCGCCAACAACGGATCGCATTTCAGGCTTACTCTGAGCGGCTTTGAACCTTCCGTCACCAATGCCACCATTTTCCCTGCGCCATCATTATCTCGACCAAATTTATATACCGCAACATCCTCACCAAATGGATAATCCAGCCATACACCCGGCAAACTCAGGATGAATTCTTCAAATTGTTTATGTGTCATGCTTTCACCTTTTTCAAATAATATTCAAGTTCCATAATACTGCCGCGGATATCCTCCAGCGCTCGATGATCTTCTGGCTTAGCGAACTTCTTACCATATTTTCCTTCAAATACCACCTTCCACGCGCTCACATCAAGCATTCGATAATGTAGTCTTTTTGACAACGTTGGCCACCATTGATCAATAAATCGCCTATCTTGATGGATTGAATTACCTGCTAACAAAATCTTCGTTTCACCCGTAAAATGCTCATCACAAAACGCCAACAATTCGCGTTCTATTTCTGCCAAAGGCTTGCCCGATTCATTCTGCTCCTCCAGCCCGCGTCGCGCTTCCGGATGCTCATTCCAAAAACCAGCATTTCGATCTAACAACTTAGCCAACTTTTCCGA
>CAUTWR010000017.1:0-9176 GCA_963542105.1 uncultured Candidatus Saccharibacteria bacterium
CGGCAACTATGTCAATCGATTACGTCCGCGTATACGAAAGGCGAACAGCTAAGGAAATAAACGTGCCAGATAACAATTTGCGCACTCAACTTAATAAAAAACTGTCGACAGCGCTTAGCACTAATCGTAAAGATGATCAGAAAATTACAGATGTAGAGTTGGAAAAATTGACAGACCTTAACTTGGATGCAGCTGACAACGCATCAGAAGCAGAAAAGATTCACGATTTAACAGGCTTAGAGGCAGCTAAAAACCTCAAGTCCTTATCTCTTAAGAACAACTCCGTCTTCGACCTAAGAGCAGTTTCTAACATCAAATCTCTAAAGTCAATAAACCTAACGATTAATCGCTAATTAGCTTAGGCGTTTATAGAAAAATTGTCATCTCATTACGGGATGGCAATTTTTTTATTTCAGCTTAAAACCTCAGTATTCAGCGTTTCTACAGCTCTGTTGTTAAAATAACTACATAATATTCTTTACTTTTATTCCGCTTATTGTTACACTAGCGATGGATAAAAAAATATTTGGGAGAAAACAAAAAATGTTAATAAAAAGACATTTTTTAAATACAAAAGTTAAAATAGTAACTGCGGTAATGACTGTCGGTGTTGTTGTTGGTGGGGCGTTATTTACTCTGCCAATGGACAACGCCAAAGGTGTAGGAAGCCCTTACCCGCCAACAGATACTGATCACTATGTATTAAGCCCAAGGTTCAGTGATGAATTTAACGGCACATCATTAAATACAAACCTCTGGAATTACTACACTGGCGGCTGGAAGGATGAAAACCAGCAAGTCCAAAACTGTTACACGTCTGAAGAAGAAAACGTAAATGTTAGCGGCGGCAGCCTGAATTTGGTTGGTCTGTATAAACCAGGAAAAACCTGTACAGGTAACACCAAAACCGGAGATTTCACTTCTGGCTTCGTACAGACAAAAGGTAAGGCAGATTTTAAATACGGCTACATCGAAGCTCGTATAAAAATGCCAAAGAACAAAAGTACTTGGCCTGGTTTCTGGATGAGTCCTTCTGATAAGCAGTATGGAGAATGGCCTAATAGTGGTGAAATTGACATCGTAGAAGCAAAAGGCTCTAACTACAAATTTGCTGCTTCTGACGCACACTGGCGAGATAAGAATACGCCAGCCGGTCAACCTGGAGGTCACAGAAGTCGCCAAGGCGTTATTCCATCAACCAAATTCGACACCAATGACACTACAGAGTGGCACACATACGGCGTAAAATGGGCTGAAGGCAAACTTGAATACTTCATTGACGGAGAGCTACATCATACAATTACCGAATTTAAGAATTCAAACTCCACAGGAAATCCAAATGGACCATTTGATCAGAACTTCTTCTTACGACTTAACTTAGCGATTGGCGGTAACTACATTGACGCTCCGTGGAACGATGCGCACAATTCAGTAGGCGCTGCGAACGATTTTCCAGCAACTATGTCAGTCGACTACGTCCGCGTGTACGAAATGCGAACAGCTAAGGAAATAAACGTGCCAGATAACAATTTGCGCAAGTTGCTTAATGAAAAGCTAGGAGAAAAACTTGGTACAACTCGTACAGCAAATCAAAAAATTACTGACGTAGAATTGGAAAAATTGACAGATCTTAACTTAGACAACTCAAACATTACCGACCTAACCGGATTAGAAGCTGCTAAGAATCTTCAGAACTTGTCAGGAAATCACAACTCAATCTCGAACTTAAGCCCACTATCTGAATTACATATAACTAACATGTATCTTGAAGATCAGCGGATTACTGTTAAGCCTAACGACAAATTGTTTGCTTCACCATTGAGTGATGGAGGAGGCACATTTACTATAATCGATTCAGCGGAAGTCGTCAACGGCACTGGGGCAGAGGCTGGAAAAATTCGGATATTATCGCTACCAGCCAGCGGAACATCCCCTATATTGAATAGTTTTTGGGAATATCGTGCGGGAACCCTAGGAGTGTCTAACTATCTAACGTTTAGTGGCACTATGGCTATCGACACATCAGCAATCCCTAGGGCAGGTCAACCGCAGCCACAGCCACAACCACAGCCACAGCCTGGAAATCCGTCAGCTGCCGCTCATAATCCAGCTAATAAGCCTCAGGATGCTGTAAGCGGACTACTTGCAAACACAGGATTTAATGCCTTCTTAGGTGTTATCGCCACCCTAGCATTAGTTGCTGCAGGACTATTCATTCTACGATAACCAGCAACTACATAAAATTACCACCCTGTGATGAGGTGGTAATTTTTTATTGAAGACTAGGTTTTTATTGTTGAGAGGATTGAGAAGTTGATTGAGATGTTGAGCCAGATTGCGAGACGTCTGACGGTGGCGTATTTGTCGTACCGTTTTGAGACGACGGTGCTTGCTGCGATGAAGATGGACCTAATTGTCCCGACTGGTTGGATTGAGTCTGATTTGAGGTGCCATTTGCGCCAGATTGTTGCCTAGAACCGCCCGGACCACCTTGATTCTGGCTCATACCCGGAGGACCGCCAGCTTGCCCGCCCATTTGGCTTCCGCTGGAGCCGCCAACTTGCATTCCAGCCACAAATCCTAGCCCACATAGTACTACTCCACCTATCGCTATTCCTATTGCCGCACCGACGCCAATGGAATGCTTTTCGCCCGAACTTCCTCCTGAATTATTAAAAACGTTTTCTGGCGTTGTTTGAGTTTCTTGATTTAATCTTGTCATAATAATTCTCCTTTGTTCAAATTACTTTCTATGCAGACAATTCGTATAATGTTACATCGCTACCTCCATAATTAACGACTTTACCGTTTTTCTTAATCCAATTTGTGATTTCGCTATTACCGCCACCAGGGCCACCGCCACCGTGACCGCGCGAGCTGGCTGCGTAATATCTCAATTTGCCCGAAGCCACTAATTGCTTAAATTGATCAAGCGTGAGTGGCGTGTCACTACCATTAAATCCACCAATTGCCATGACGGGTTGGCCACTGGTTAGCTGGATTGCCGCAGATTCATTTGCGCTGTCCACCGCCACCAACCAAGTTGCGCCATTCTGATTTTGTAGTAAATATTCGACCAGCGCGCTATCGGCTTGCGATTTCTCATTATTACTTCCCCGCATCGCTGTTGAACTTGGACCCGCCGTCGGAATACTTCCCGTGTGAGCCACATTAACTGTTGATAATGTATAAATGACCGGAGAAAGCGTACATGCTGCAATGGAAGCGATAATAGCTGAGTTTTTAAGCCAATTTTTCGGTGAATATAGATTGACCAATAGTCCAATCATACCGATAGCCCCCAAAACACCAACCGTCCACATTAGCCAAGTCATCGTACCAGCATAGCTAAGAATGATTATTGTAATCGCTGCCGTTACGCCAACCAACATCGGTAAAATCCAAGCATACGACTTTCGCCTGACGTACGCGCCCCACAGAAACGGCACACCAATTCCAACCAGAGCTGCCACAGCTGGCGCCATAACCACCACGTAGTACGGATGAATCACGCCGCTAGTCATGCTAAATATTACGATGTGAATAATCAGCCAAAGTATCCAGAATATTACTGCCGCTCGTCCACGATTTGTTCGCGGAGTTTTTCTTAAAATCCACAGGAGCAGTCCGCCACTTGCTAACGCCAACACTAATAGCCATGCAATGTTCGGCCCAAAATCGTTATTAAATATCCTGAATAATCCAGTCTGTCCACCAAATCCAGTACCACCAGGACCATGACCGCCACCCATTCCGCCACCATGACCACCTAGCAGCCGACCGAATCCGTTATAACCAAAAATCAAACTCCAAATACTATTATCATTCGTGCTACCAACCCACGGACGATTGCCAGACGGCGTCAGCCAAACGAGCACGCTCCACCATAAAGTCGACACCGTCGTAATCACGCCCGCAAACATCAAATGTAGAAATCTCGTAACAATTGGCGGCTTAGCGAACGCCAGATAGACAATCACCATCGCAGGCAAAACCATCAAGCCCTGGAGCATTTTCGTGTTAAATGCTAGTCCCGTAAACAGTCCCGCCAAACCAAGCCACAGAAGTGGACGCTTACCTTCTAATGATCTGAGAAATGCATAGCCACTAGCCGTGAGCATAAACGTCAGAATGGCATCTGGATTATTAAACCCGAACATCAACGCCGCGACAGGAGTTAGCATTAATGTGACTGCAGAAATTATCGCGCTAGTAAAGCCGAATTGCCGTTTCACTGCCGAATATAATAGCCAGACCGAACCGACGCCCGCCAATACGCTTGGCAGTAACATTGAAAAGCTGGAAAATCCAAGCAGCCTAGCGCTAAGTCCCATTATCATCGTCGCCAGCGGTGGCTTATCGATTGAAACATAATTCGCCGCGTCCAAACTACCAAACAGCCACGCCGTCCAGTTTTGGCTTGCTGCCTGCACTGCCGCCGCGTAATAGCTATTTGCCATGCCATTATGCATCGCGCCAAACATATACAACACACCCGTCGCAATCAACAGAATCGGAAGAGCCATTTTCTCAAGCCACGAACGATCGTCCAATTCTTTATTAACTCGATGCAGTCCTTTTAAATCATCGACCGCAGTTTTTACAATCTTCACACGACTATCAGTATCCTCAATCCAGGTAACGGGCTGTTCATGAATCGGCACGCCTGCGCGCTCCGTTTTAATCAAAAGCTCAGTGTCAAAGAACCACTCATTGTCCTTAATATTTGGCAAAAATTTCTTCGCCACGTCACGACGAATTGCCTTAAATCCGCACTGCGCATCGCTAAATTTGGTCCGCGACGTCAATTTGATAATCTTGTTATAGCACCGTGAAATAAACTCCCGCTTAAAACCGCGGCTGGTCTTTGATTTTTTCATCAATCGAGAGCCAATCGCCACGCCAGCTTCGCCCGCCACAAGCGGCTGAATCATCGGCAGAAAATCATCCAGACTAGTAGATAAATCGACATCCATATATGTCAGAATATCCGCCTGACTGCTTTGCCAGACTTGCTTTAATGCTCGTCCGCGACCGCGTTCAGCCAGTCGCACGACACGAACTGATTGATATTTTTGCGCCAAATTGTTCGCAATCTCTAAAGTCTTATCTTGGCTGCCGTTATCCGCGATCGTTATCTGATAACGATATGGCAAATTTTCCATCATGTACTCGTCAAGCGTTTCAATACTGCTTTGAAGAATTTTCTCCTCGTTCAGCACCGGCACGACTATGTCGACAAATGGATTAGCTATCGCCCGAAACGGCGATGGGCTAGAATCGGACGTAATAAGTCGCGACCTAGCTAATGGTTGGGGTGTGGTTATTACTCTCATGCAAACCACTATAAACAAGCGTTCTGTAAAAATGCTTTAAGACGTCTGCAAATATCTCAGAACGCCTACATGCCATCAAAGACCAATAAAACTACATCGCCATCTACATTATTGACACCTAGTTCTATAAACCTCATCAAATCATCTATTTGCTTAACAATACCAGCCTCTCGTCCCTCTTCCGCTAACTTTCGCATCTCTGGCAATTCATTTTCTACCAGCCGAATATATGAGTAGCCGTCTACAGCGGTATGTCCATAAAGATCAATATGCGCAATCACTGGAAATCGCCGCTCAAAATCTTCGACACTCTCCGCCGAACTGCTAGCAAAGTTAAAAATGTCCTTTAAGTCATTACTCTTTGAGCTACTCTTAAAATCATCCTGCAGACATTGACTAGAAAGAAATCTAGCCCACATACCATCGCAATAAGTATTATTCATGGTCATTATTATCTCATCTATTCCACGTTATTAGAAATATATAATTGCAAAAAACAATAAAAAAGACCTCAACTATACCTGCTGAAGTCTTAAATTCAATTTGGCTCCGGCAGCTGGGCTCGAACCAGCGACCTATTGGTTAACAGCCAACCGCTCTACCACTGAGCTATGCCGGAATATGTCTTGTATTATAGCGAGTTTTTGAGTAGTTGTAAAGTTAATGACGGACAATTTCCAATGCTTTTTTTAAAATCTCCACTTCCGAGCGTGATTTTTCGTCGTCTTTCGCTTCTCTCTTCTTAATTTCTTTCGTTAAATTATTCCACCAAACTTCTTTTTTCTCACTGCTCAGCGTCAAAGACCTAACTTCGCCGTCCTGCTTCTCCAAAAATCCCGCAGCCACCAAATTATCAACGTGTTTCGCTACCGTCGACACCGATTTATAGCCCAAGGCGCGCATAATTTCCCGAAGCGTCGGACTATAGCCATTGCCCTTTATAAACCCATCGATAAAATCCAGCATTATTTTTTGCTTTTTCGTCAGTTTCATATCTAAAGTATACACCATACGCTATACTTAAAATATGGCAAAAAAATATATAAGCGACATCAGATTATGGCTGTTAGCGATTATTATTTTTGGCGGCGGCTTTGCCTTGCATCCCAGTGTCGGCTTATCAATTCTGGATTTCCCGTCACTGCGTGTAGGATTATATCAGATCGCTGCCGTAAGCCTATTGTTATTTTCCTTGCCATTACTATTTAAAAAACGCCAAGAATTGTTAAAAAACCGATGGCTAATCAGCGGATTTTTAGCAATTTTTATCGCCATTGTCGTCGGCATATTTTTCGCAGAAGCACGCCTGCGCACCGCGTTATATTCATTATCGCTATTATTCTTACTCACCGTCGGATTATCCGCTGGCTTAACTTACGGCGAATTGTCAAAATTAGAAAAACGCAAACTCATCAACGTCGGATTATGGAGCGGGCTAGTTTTTGGGATTTTAGCAATTATTCAACTCATCGTCGCCACTTTTGAACCAACAGGATTTGGTACGCTTTGCGCTGGTTGTAAAGCCGACGTTTTTGGATTTCCACGAATTAATTTATTCGCCGCCGAACCGCAGTTCTTCGCCAATTCTCTACTTCCAGCATTTTTCCTTGCGCTCTTTCAATCAAAATCTCGCCTAGCCAAATTTAGCCTATTTTTCACGACTCTTGCCATATCTTTAACATTTTCCCGTGGCGGATTTTTAGCAATTTTTATCACCATCATGGCCTTATTTATAATCGCTTTTGTAAAACGAATTGACGCATCTTTTATTCGTAAAAAACTTCCAATCATCTTCGCTGGATTATTACTCGGATTCGCCTTATTGTTCTCGTCAGCCAATATTAGATACGCCAATACACCTTTTATTGCGCACAATACCTTCGTCAGTATGGTTGATCAATTATCTCTCGGGAAAATTAAGATTCCGCAAAAATCCATCGCCAAAAATCCGTCACCAAAACCCGCCGAAAACGTTCCGTCAAGCAACAATTCTTTCCAGCCCGCTGGTTTCGTTGAAGCTTCAGCTAACGACAGACTCAGTGCTAGTGATCTAGCCATAAAATCTTGGCTGTCATCGCCACGAACATTCTTCTTCGGCGTTGGACTCGGCAACCTCGGTAATTTCATCCAAAAACACCTTCACGTAAACGTTCCAACGGACCAAACGGTCTACGTTTTTTACATATTATTACTCAGCGGCTTAGGAATTATCGGGCTATTCGCCCTTCTAATTGTCCCGTTGACAATTATATTTTTCGCCATAAAAAACATCCGTAAAATTAAAGCTCAATTTATCTTATCTCTAACCATCGCGATGTTTGTGCATTTCTGGTTTTTTGGCAGTTTTATAAATACGATTCATTGTTTTGCTATAATCGGCATATTTTTGTATAATTACCCCAGAGATTATGCGGAAAAAGTCTGATTTTTACTTCAAAATTGCTCTGGTCGTTCTTGATATCTTAGCTTTATTGAGCGCATTTACTATTGCCTATATTTTGCGAATTTCCCTGGATCCTAGACCATTCCATATCAGCATCAATGCCATGGATTTTATCACCTCCATTTTTATGACGTTGCCGTTGTGGATTGTGATGTTCTACTTCTTTGGCTTATACGACCGAGAGGTTTACACACACCCATTGCGAAACTTCGGACAAATACTTTTAGCGTCAATAACTGGAATTATGATTATGATTTCCGTGGCGTTCTTTACTAATACTCCACTATTCCCAGCCAAACTTGTCGCGGTTTACGCCACCGGAATTGGCTTCATCTTACTAATGATTTTCCGCAGCGCTGCCAATATTGTTCGCCTGAAACTATTAAAGCGCGGCTTAGGGGCGCGCCGTGTTATACTAATTGGCAATTGTGACTTAACTCACGTTTTGGCTGATTTTATAGAAACTAATCCGTTAACTGGCTTTAAGATTAGCGGAATTGTTGCGCAAACCCAGTTCATTCCTATTGAATTAAAAAAGCTTCGACGCTCGTCATTAGAATCGGCGCTCACCAGAGATAAAATTGACGTCATCATCCAAACCGACTCAAAAAACGTTAGCGAACATTATCAAATTGCCCAGAAACATTATCTGGATTTCTATCAAGCACCGGAATTCGACGGAATTATGACCACCAAACACACTATTGATATCATCGACTCCGTGCCGCTAATTCACACTCATCCAACGCCGCTAATGGGCTATGGGCGAATTGTGAAGCGCATTATGGATGTTGTAGGCGGGACAATTGGGATTATCATCGCCTCGCCAATTATGCTTTTGGTGGCAATTGCCGTAAAAATCAGCGACCCAGCAGGACCGATTTTAATGCACGGCAAACAACAGAAACGTCTCACTCGCTACAATCGACCGTTTAAGGTCTACAAATTTCGCTCGCATTACGCAAAGTTTGATGGTAAAACCGACGAAGAAGTCTTTCGAATGGTTGGTAAGCCTGAGCTAATTGAAGAATACCGTAAAAACGGCGACAAGCTTGATCATGATTTTCGCGTGACGCCAGTTGGTCGATTCATTCGTCGCTTCAGTCTTGATGAATTGCCGCAATTATTTAACGTCGTAAAGGGCGACATCAGCCTAGTTGGACCGCGAGCGCTGGTGCCGCACGAATTAAGCGCCTATGACAAAAAACATGTTTTATTAGCGGTCAAGTCTGGGTTAACTGGACTGGCTGTAGTATCTGGCAGGCGCAGTATTAGCTTTGAAGAGCGTCGACGAATTGATTTATATTATGTTCAAAACTGGAGTATCTGGATGGACATTACAATTTTATTAAAAACCTGCTTGGTTATTTTCCAGAAAGATAATTAATGAGTAAACC
>CAUTWR010000018.1:0-8488 GCA_963542105.1 uncultured Candidatus Saccharibacteria bacterium
TTACCGAGAAGCTGGATTATTTATCATGGCTGAACATCGATTCGATTTGGATTTCGCCGTTCTTCACATCACCGCTGACCGACTTTGGCTATGATATCGCAAATTATCGAGCTATTGATCCTACTTTTGGCCAAATGGAAGATTTCCAATCACTACTTAAAAAGGCTCACGATCTCAACATTAAAGTTATGATTGACTTCGTTCCCTGCCATACTTCGAATCAGCATCCGTGGTTCCAAGAATCCAGATCCTCGCGTGATAATCCCAAGCGTGATTACTATGTTTGGCGCGACGGAAAAGATAATAGCGAGCCTAACAATTGGCGAAGTTTGTCTGGCGGCAGTTCGTGGGAATTTGACGAGCACACTGGGCAATTTTACCTGCATTCGTTCCTAAAAACACAGCCAGATCTGAATTGGGATAATCCTGAAGTTCGTACTGAAATGAAAAATATAGTGCGATTTTGGTTTGATATAGGCGTGGACGGAATGCGCGTCGATGCAATTTGGGGAATTTCCAAAGATCCCGATTTTAAAGACGACTCTCCAAATCCTGATTTTTATGGCAATCCAGACGATTACGGAGCATTTATCCACGACCACTGTAAAATGGGGCCACATTTCAAGGATTATCTTAGCGAGTTGGCGTCAGTTTGCGACGAATATGACGATAAACAGATGGTTTTTGAGTTTTATCCAGACAACAAGCTGGGTGATATTTATCATCAATACAGCCGAATCCTGACAGCCCACCCAAAAGCCTCGGCGTTTTTTATGGAATATCGCGACAATGAATGGCACGCAAAAAACATCGAGAAAAAGATTAATAACTATCTACAGGCGGCGAATTTAGCTACGCCATTTTTCTGTATCGGAAATCACGATCAGCCGCGAATTGCCTCCAGATTGGGCGAAGAGCGTGCCCGCGCCCTCAGCTTCTTAAATCTCCTCACTCCAGGAATTAGCGTAGTATATTACGGCGACGAAATTGGCATGATGAATGGAGAATTGACCGCTGATGACATTCAAGATAATTTTAGTCCCGCCAACTCCATCATTGACAGCCGAGATTTGGAGCGTACACCAATGCAATGGAATAATTCACAATTTGCAGGCTTTTCAAGTACAAAACCTTGGCTTCCTGTTAATGAAAATCGCACGAAGATCAATGTTGATAGTGAAAAAAGCACAAACGATTCCCTGCTTAACATGCACCGAAAATTGTTAAAATTGCGCCAAACTCTCCCAATTCTTAAAAATGGCAACTTGAGTATCGTAGAAAATACTGGAAATGGCTTTATCCTTGGACTAAAAAGAGAACTAGCTAGTCAACGTGCTTACATTTTCATCAATTTTGCGGATGCAGAACAAAGCTTTTCCATTCCAGGAAACGCCAAGATTATCGCCTCGACTCACTCTGTCGATTTAATTACCGCAGAAAATCTCCAAATGACAATTCCAGGATATTGCGGAGTTTTACTTATTGTCCAGTAACCCAGCTTTTTGGGAATAGTTCACCTTGCGTTGCATGTTCTCTAAGATTCAGCTCAATTGTACCCACTGCAACTCCACCCATGTGTTCGATAATTCTAACAATCTCCGCGTTTTTCTCTGCGAGTTTTTCATAATACTCATTCCTTTGTTTTACATCCTCACTCACCCCATCGCGCGGACTATGCTAATCTGCTCTGTTCGAGCCGCAATCATCTGTATTTGTCCCGTTCGGACCATAATCAATACACGGCATTTCTCTACACTCCTCCTCTTTTTACTTTGTCTATAAACTATTATACGACACCACCAGATGTAGCGGTAGAGTTAACTTCACAACACTATCAAACAACGACGCTTTTCACCCCACCCAGTTAATTCACCTTTAATTATAAGTAGTCAGAATCAAATCTCCGTCGACATACTCGCCTAAAAATACATCTCCGTAGGATTCTAAGCCTCGTTTTTTAAGCTCGCCAAGCAACCACTTTTCGTCTTTTCCGATTACTTCCAAAATATCAGATTGCAATTGACCGTCCGTTATTAACGGGAATTTCGGATTTTCCTCGCCTTTGTGCGAAATAATGAGCTCGCCATCCTGTTCAACAACAGCTCTTTTCACGTCTTTCGTCGAGTAAATATTATGGGTTCGAAGCTTGAAAGAAACATCATGAGCACTTAAGCCGACCTTCTCGCAGTTTTCGATATTTATCTTCCCATTATCTATAATTATCAAAGCTTTACCGTCAATCAGCTGTTTAGCCTTAACACTATGTTTCTTTATCCACTTCAGCGTTAACACCAGCACACACCATATACACAAAATCCCAACATAGTCCAAAATCTTAATATCATTGTTATAAATAACGCCACCAATAATACCACCAAGTACATAATTCTGAACTTGATCACTGGCGGAAGATGGCGCCAAATTACCCTTTCCTGTAACGTTAATTATTATCGTTAAGGCGAAAAATCCGATCAATAATTTTATTGCCACCAAAATAAATTCGTTCATGATTTACCTACTTTTCTTATCATTACATATCTTTTATAAAAAACGTCCCGACAAATATCAGGACGTTTACCAGAAACTTATTCCAATCGTAGGAACTTGGTGAGGTGCGCCTCCCCATAACTACGACTGTCCACCACAACAGTTTTGTCTTGAACTGGCACCTCACCTATTCCTGGATGTGATAATATCATAAATCCACCCGGTTTGAGTAGTCTCATTAACTTGGAAACTGTGGAAAACTGTGGATTATGGTATGGCGGATCGGCAAAAATAATATCGAACTCCCCTGTTGAGCTTGCGCTTTCTAGCCAATTTACTATCGTTGTTTTTATTACAATAGATTTTTCTTCGACACCCAAAATACTTATGTTTTCAGCAATTACTCGCTGAGCGACTCGATCTCGCTCCACGAAAACCGCCGACTCTGCGCCGCGACTTAATGCCTCTAGTCCAACAGCACCAGACCCCGCAAAAGCATCCAAAACCCGCGCGCCGCGTATTGATTCACCCAAAGAATTGAACATAGCCGAGCGCACTCGCTCGCCCATAGGATGTGTCGTTGAGCCGGGCGGAGTTTTTATGAATCGTCCGCCAAATTCGCCAGAGATAATCCTAACTCTCACTTTTTTCTGCCTCAAGTTTCCAAATAGACGCCAGCCAACCCAACATCACCGACTTTATAATAATCGGCATTAGCTCGTGATTTGTCTGCCAAGCAAGGTCCGTCGTCCAGCCGCTCTTGCTAAAATTGTCATACATTTTCATCGATGCCACGGCGTGAACTTGGTCCAAATAATACTCACGATAGCCGTGATTTTTCACTTGCAATATCTCATCGTCACTCGGAATTGCATCCTTAAAACGCGGATATGCTACCACGCTAGCTACGCCAGCCTCAAACGCCACGTGTGTCGTCATCATACCTTTGGCGCCCCAGAATTTCCAGTTGTTCTTAATCAGTTCAATTCCGTTATCGCCCTTCATGAGATTTTTCTTCAAAATTGAAGTTCGCGTCTCCAACCCTTCACCGCCGCGAAGTTCCGCCATAGCTTGTTCCAGAGGAAAATGATGCGCCGGGGTCAATCCATCAGTAATCGCGTGCGCCATCCACGCAGCCTCAAACGCAGCTCGCTCAGAATTACCATCTTTAAGTGCCTTAGCTAAATTACCAATGTGCCCATCAATCATCTCCAAAAGTGCAGTGTCATTCGGATCGTCCGGATTTATAAAGTGCCAAGGCTCATCCACCGCTGGACTTTTTCGCTTGACGCCATCAGGACCATTCTTGCCCTCAAAATGAAGAATGTTTTTAATGTCAGGAAAATCACACCAATCAGGAAGAATTGGTTCTATATTTCTCCTTGCGACTCGATCTATTTTTTGGTGGACGCCAATAAATCGACCAGAGCCATCCCTAATTGTTGTTCCTGCATACATATTAATTTAAAACAGTTAATCGCTGATAGCGACTGACGGCGTGCGCCAGATGATTATATTGTAGCAAATCTTGCCCCTCTTTGACAAAGCGTTCGGCTTCAACTTGAGCGCGAGCAATTAGCGCCGTATCCGCCAGCGAGGCAATTTTCAAGTTCAAATCCCCGTGTTGCATTTTACCGTAAATCTCGCCAGGTCCACGCAATTTCAAATCAACCTCCGCCAAATAAAATCCATCTTGCGACTTCTCAATCTCCCGAAGTCGTTGACTCGGCTTATCGTGGCCGCTCATCATCAAATGACAAAAACTCTGGTGTTTCCCGCGCCCAACTCGTCCGCGCAATTGATGCAACTGACTCAGTCCAAAATTGTCCGCATTCTCAATCAGCATCACCGTCGCATTCGGCACATTCACACCAACCTCAACTACAGTCGTACTGACTAGCATATCCAGCTCGCCGTCTGCAAATTTCTGCATCACTTCAGCTTTTTCTTCGGCAGGAAGCTTTCCGTGCAACAACCCAACTCGACGATGGTTGAAAACAGTCTTAGACAATTTATTATATTCCGCCTCCACCGATTTTTTATCATTATCTGGATTATCATCAATCAACGGACAAATAACGTAAGCTTGGCGACCTTTCGCTAGCTCATTTTCAATCGATTCGTAAAGCTTCGGAGCTGATGCTGGCGACCAAATCTTAGTCTGAATCGGCTGGCGACCAGAGGGCAACTCGTCCAGAATAGAAATATCCAATTCTCCGTACAATGTCAGCGCCAAGCTGCGCGGAATTGGCGTGGCTGTCATACTTAAAAGATGTGGCATAAAATCAGACTTTTCTAACAAAGCTTGCCGCTGCTTCACGCCAAATCGGTGCTGTTCGTCGATCACCGCAAATCCCAATTTATGGTACGCAACTTTTTCCTGAATTAGCGCATGCGTGCCGACCACAACGTCAATGTTACCACTAGCCAGATTGTCCAATAATTGACTGCGCGCCGCGCCTTTTACGTGGCCCGTCAGAAGCGCAACAGACACACCGAATGGCGACAATAACTCGTCAAGCGTTTTCGCATGTTGCTGCGCCAAAATCTCCGTCGGCGCCATAATTGCCGTCTGGAAACCAGCCTTCGCCACTTCCGCAGCCACCAATCCCGCAACGACAGTTTTTCCCGAGCCAACATCTCCTTGCAACAATCGATTCATCGGATGATCAGACTCCAAATCTTGCAGAATTTGCCACGCAGCTCGGCGCTGAGCGTTCGTCAAAGGAAACGGCAATTGATCGACGAAACTCTTCACGACCGACTTATTAAACGGAATTTTCCAGCCTGTTAATCTGGTCTGTTCTTGCTTATTAAATTGTGCCGCCAATATCATCTCGAACAACTCCTCGAACGCCAGGCGCTCACGACCGCGAGAAATTTCCTCGTGAGTTTTTGGCGCGTGAAGAAATTTAACCGCCTCAGAACGACTAACCAATTTTTGGCGCCGAATAATGTTTTCCGGCAAAGTCTCGGGCAAAAAATCCATAATTGGACGAATATTTTTCATCAAATCTTGCACGGTTTTTGGGCGAAGATTTTTGATAGATTTATAAACTGGCTGAATTCCTGAATTATTTTCCGCAGCAGTTTTGGCAATTTCTTTTGCCAGCTCGACGGACGGATTATTGATTTGATAGCGATTATATTGCATACCAAATTGGCCAGAAAAAATAAATTCCGCATCAGATTTTAATTGCGTTTCGCGGTACGGCTGATTGAACCAAACCGCCTTAACTTTACCTGATTTATCCGCCAAAACCGCGGTCGTGATTCTAAGTCCGCGCCGAACAATACGCGTCGAAACCGACTCGCAGTGCGCCTTAACAGTAACTTTTCCCGGCTGGAGATCTGCAATATTAACCGCAGACGAATAATCGTCATATGCTCGCGGTAAGAAATTCAGAGCATCAGAAACCGTCGTAAGACCAGCCGCCGCCAAAGCCTGAGCAGTTTTCGGTCCGACGCCTTTAATTTGCTCAAGAGAAGTTGTCAGCTTCATCTAAGAAACGGCGTTGATTCCTTCTAAGGCATAGGCCGTATCTTCCCAACCCCTCACACCGATTGAATCTACACCCATTTGCTTCACTGGAAAATCATTGCCGCCTTCTTCAATTTTATCGCCAAAGAACAGCGTTTCTTCTTTTGACCAGCCGTTCAGTTCAAGCAACCTGCCAATTCCATAAGCCTTATCAATTCCCGGAAGCGTAATGTCGGTACTCGTTGTTCCGCCAATTCGCACTTCAAGCTCAGGCAGCTTCTCCGCCACCTTGTCGCGATATATCGGACGAACATCCTTATATTTTTCAGCCCACGCATATTTATCTTCAGGCGTGGCTTGCTGACCCAAAGCAGACATAGTAATCTGACTGTGCCGATCTTCAATTATTTCACCCGCAGGATTCTCGCACCAAATACCCATTTCCTTCGCAACTTCTTCCAAAGCCGCAGTTATCTGAGTTTTTTGCTCATCAGACAAATCATTTGCGTATTGAATTTTCCATTCACCCTCAGCGGCGTCAAATCGATAATATCGAGTACCACAAGTCGGCATCGCGTGGAACTTCTGAAGCAACTCTGGAGTAACGTTCAACCTATCAATCACCTGCTTCTTTATCTGCTGGAACGTGCCGCCCGTAATCACGCAAACGTCATAATTCTCAAGCAATCGACTAAGAATCCCAGCCATACGATCGCTAATTGGCGACTTTGTAATTGCCAATGTGTCATCCAAATCAAAACCGATAATTTTTTTCATTATTCGTCCCCTTCCATAATTAATACGAACGTGTTTTTACCCTTCTTCAGTAGCGATGTGTCATTGACGACTTTATTTTCGGCAAGTTTTTCACCGTTTAGACTAATAGCTCCAGATTTCAATAGTCGCTTTGCTTCGCCGTTAGAGCCAACCGCCCCAGATTTTACTAGCGCTTCAATCACATCAATTCCAGCATCAACGCAAGGAATTTCTTCAGCCAAAGCGCCTAAATCATCGTCCGACAATTTCTTAAAATCGCCGCCACCAAACAAAACTTCAGTTACGCGCTCAACAGATTCACGACGCGCGCTACCGTGGACAATGTCAGTAACTTCACGAGCCAAAACCTTCTGCGCCGAACGCGCGCCTGGATTAACAGCGTGATTTTCAGCAATAGCCTCAATTGTATCACGATCCAACATCGTAAATATCTTCATATATTCAATTGCGCTCTCATCATCGACATTCAGCCAGAATTGGTAGAATTTATAGACGCTGGTTTTATTTTCATCAAGCCAAACCGCGCCACCTTCAGATTTACCGAATTTACGACCAGTCGACTTATTGATGAGCAGAGGCGCAGTCATTGCATAAACTTCAGTGTTTTCTTTTTTACGAATCAGATCCACGCCAGATAATAAATTGCCCCATTGATCCGATCCACCAATTTGCAGATTCACGCCATATTGATTAAATAGATGCCAAAAATCATAACCCTGAAGTAAAGTGTAAGTGAACTCCGCAAAACTCAAACCTTTGCCGTTGTTAATGCGCGCCTTGAAAAATTCGCGGCTCACCAAATCCGCCATATTGAAATTCTTACCGATATCGCGAAGAAACGGCAGCAATTCCAGCTCAGCCAGCCAGTCAGCATTATCAACCAAAGTAAAATCTCGTCCAGCAAAGATTCGCGAAACTTGGGATTTTAAGGCCTGCTTGTTATGTTCAATTTCCTCGTACGGAAGTAGGTTTCGCTCTTCCGTGTCGCGCATATCGCCAATCATTCCCGTACCACCACCGACAAGCAAAAACACTTTATGTCCGCGCTCTAGAAAATGTCGAACCATCATGTAAACCGCCAAGTGTCCAACATGCAAGCTGTCCGCCGAAGGATCCGTCCCCAAATAGAGCGTGAAATTCTCCGAATCGATAATCTTGTCGTCGGTGAATGTGGTCTGATTCCAGAACCCGCGCCATTGTAATTCCTCTGATAATTTCATATCACTCCTTTTCTTTATATTAGTATAGCAATTTTACAATTGAAGCGAAACATATGCGTGATATAATAGAATTGTGAAGAAAAAGACTACGATAAGCACCGCCGGACACGGCTCAAGCGATAAGAAATCTCCGTCGAAACGGATGAACTTATATGCCAATTTGGCGCAGAAACATAAGACTAAAAAAGACAAGGACGCGCGCGAACGAGCGGAATATTTGGCGACTTTGCCGAAACATCCCGTAAAGCGATTCTTTTATCGATTACATCCGAAGCGACTAGCGAAATATTGGTTCTCCAAGCGTGGCGGTCTGATGGCGCTAAAAATTCTTGGCGTCAGTATTTTGTTGATGTTGCTACTTATCGGCGGAATGTTCGCCTATTTCCGTAAAGACCTCGATAAAATTCGCCCTGGCGAGCTTGCTAAGCGTGTCCAAACGACTGTCACTAAATATTACGACCGCAATGACAATTTGCTTTGGGAAGATAAAGGTACTGGCAATTATCAATTGGTTGTCGAATCT
>CAUTWR010000019.1:0-8450 GCA_963542105.1 uncultured Candidatus Saccharibacteria bacterium
ATTTGCAGCCGATTGGTGAACCGTACAATATTCTCGTGACACTAAATGACGATACACTGCCAAGTCCTGACGCGTTGATGGTGACGGGAATAACGCCGCAAAAAACTGTCGAAGAGGGTTACACTGAGGCTCAATTTGCGCGTATGTTAAACGAGGAAATTTTTACGCCTGATACGATTACTGTTGGTTTTAACAATATTCGTTTTGACGACGAGTTTATTCGTCATTTGTTTTGGCGGAATTTTTACGATCCATATGAGTGGACTTGGAAAGATGGTCGATCCAGGTGGGATTTGTTGGACGTGGTGCGTTTAACTAGGGCGCTTCGTCCCGAGGGGATTAAATGGCCAATTGACGATAAAGGTGAGCCGAGCAACCGTCTGGAGCTCATCACGAAAGCTAATGGGATAGAGCATGAAAACGCCCATGACGCACTGGCGGATGTGACGGCATTGATTGCTGTGACTAAATTGATTAAGCAAAATCAGCCCCAAATGTACGACTATTTGTTGAAAATGCGCGATAAGAAATTAGTCCAGAAACTGGTGAATGTCGATGATAAAAAACCTTTTGTTTATGCGAGCGGTCGTTATGATAAAGAATTCGCCAAAACGACCGTAGCTTTTCCGTTGACTACGAATCGAAATGGTGGCGTGATTGTTTATGATTTGCGTTATGATCCGACGCCGTTTGTTGATTTGAGCGCTGAGGAATTGTCGGCGAAAATATTTGCAACATGGGAAGAAAGGCAAGCCGAGGATTTTGTTAAATTGCCAGTTAAGGAATTGCAATATAATCGCTGTCCGGCAGTTTCGCCGCTTGGTGTGTTGACTCAGGGCGATGGCTGGAAGAAAATTTCTCTGGATGCGGAAACTGTACAGAAGCACCAAGATATTTTACTTTCTCATCCAGATTTTGCTGAAAGATTGCGTAGTATATTTGAAAATAAGCCAGAGTTTAAGAAAATGACCGACCCGGAAGCGCAACTTTATGACGGGTTTTTGGATAATAGCGATCGAGTTCGTGTTGAAGCTGTGCGTAATGCTGATGAGCGTGAGCTGGCTGATTTTCATCCGGATTTTCAGGATGAGCGATTGTCACCACTATTGCTGCATTATAAAGCGCGAAGTTTTCCTAATTTGCTTAGTGAAGATGAGTTACGACAATGGGAAGAATGGCGAACTGGGCATTTACAGGCGCAAATGCCGCAATTTATGAAATCTCTGCAACGATTAGCTCCTAGTGCGACTGACGAACAGCAGTTTATTTTGCAAGAATTGCAGTTATGGCTGGAGTCGGTTTTACCTTCTGTTGACTCCTGAAATGCGGTTATGCTAAAATTGAAGCAATCAATAAATTGGGGGAGGGACCAATGTCATGTAATATGCCAGAATAGGTATAAACTATTCGTATATAACAAAAACAAATTGGGAGGAAAAAATGTTATATAAAAACAAAATAAAAGTACAAAACATATTAAAGAGCGCAGTAGCTTTGATGCTTATGCTCACGCTGTCTTTATCTACAGCTTTGTCGCCACTGGCTAAAGCAGAGGAAGCAGGGTACACGTGGAAGACTTTAACGTCAGCGCCAGTTTCTGTTGACGATGCGTTAGGTATTTATGTCAATCCAGATGGCTCAAAGCTTCTTATTCGAGAGGAAGATAGCTCTAATAACACAATCATATGGATGTCCGCAGACGATGGGGCTACTTGGAGAAAAATATTTTCGAAGCAGGCAATAGTAGAGAACGTGTCGATTAGTACGGACGGGTCTAAGATAGTATTGGAATATGGAGATTCTTTCAGCATATCAACAGACGGCGGTCAGAGTTGGGTGGAGAGGGGACCAGACCCAGGACATTATACTGTACTTATTAGTCCAGACGGCTCCTTTTTAGTTAGCTGTTCTGGTAGCGGTGCTACTGGCTATACAGCCCATATTTCTACTGACGACGGTCAGACTTGGACTCAGAAAGGTACTAATAATATATCGTGCCCTAGGTATGTGTCTAACAACGGCACGCTGATCGCTCAAAATGGTGGTGATCTGGCGCGATCAACTGATTATGGTCAGACTTGGACGGAAATCCCTAATGTTGTAAACATGTACGCCCATGTGTCATTCAGTAATAACGGAAATAACATATTTGAGGGAGATAGGATTTCGTTGGATGGTGGTAATCACTGGACTCCTACAAACGCTCCAATCCCAGCTGGTCACACAATCATACAGACGGGTATTAGTGATGATGGTAAGAAGTTATTTGTTGATACTAAGTCGACTACTGGCGCCAACCCCAGAGCAACAGCACTTCTTATATCAGTAGACGGAGGCAGGACTTGGCATTCGGAGAATGGTGCTAGCGATTATGATATGATGGCTATGTCGAGCAATGGATCTAAGCTGTTTTATGTGAACAACGATGGTGTCTACCGTTTGGGAACTCTGCCAGCAGCTCAGCCTGTGACTCCTGGCTCAGGTGCAGGTGGAGCCGCTACTCCTTCAACAGGATCTGCTTCTGCCACTTCTGGGCAAAAGCCAGGAAAAGCGTCAGGGCGTTTGGCTGAAACAGGAACTTCAACTTGGACGGTCGGCGGGTTAGCTGCTGTGGCTGTCACGGCTGGTGTGTTGGTGCTGAGAAAACGGCTGTAAAAAATTAGGTCATAGATGGAGCGAGCTTTTGAGATTCGACTTCATGGTCAGGCTCGCTCTTTTTCATATTGGAAAGTAGATAAATTGATAATAAAATAAGTTCGCTTTTTTGATTTGGTGTAAAATAACGGATTTTTCTGTTGATTCGTCGTTGCGCGATTTCGCTGGCAATGTCAATGAACTTCCAAAACAGGACAGAAAGTGATTCTCTGAGGATGATTGCCAACGGTACGATAATTGCCCAGAAAATAACCATTAAAATTGCGGGCAGACTGATGTTTGTGAAGGGGATTTTTCCTAGGAAAAAGAAGAAAAATAGCTGGTCGATCACAAAAGGCGCGAGTAGTATCGCTCCGATGATCATAATCAAGTAAATGCCCAGCTTTCTCATAGATCTAACTGTAGCAAATAAGATATTGACTTGCAATCATAAGCGTAATGTGTTTTAACTCTGATTTATGTCGACGGTTGGACTGGAAAAAATTGTCAAAAACCTGTATAATATAGCGGTTATGACAGAGGTAATTCGTGTTAAAGGTGCTCGTGAGCACAATCTGAAAAATGTAGATATTGAGATTCCGCGAGATCAGCTGGTGGTGATTACGGGTCTTAGTGGATCTGGAAAGTCTAGTTTGGCATTTGACACGATTTATGCCGAAGGTCAGCGCCGTTATATGGAGAGCCTCAATTCCTATGCGCGTCAATTCTTGGGTACGATGGATAAGCCTGATGTTGATTCGATTGAAGGGCTTAGTCCAGCGATTTCGATTGATCAGAAGTCGACCAGCCGCAATCCGCGATCTACTGTGGCTACAGTTACCGAAATATATGATTATCTGAGGCTTTTGTTTGCGCGAATTGGCGTGCCGCATTGTCCGATTTGTGGCAATGAAGTGACGCGTCGCACGACCGAGGTGATTATTGACGAGATTCTGCGACAATTTGTTGATAAGCGAATTCTGCTATTGGCGCCAATTGTTAAGAATAAAAAAGGTGAATTTGCACATATTCCGGAGCAATATCAGCGACTTGGTTATGCCAGGGTTCGCGTGGACGGCGTGGTGTACGCGCTGGATGAATTTCCGGAGTTGCAAAAAAGTTACAAGCATAACATCGAGCTGGTGGTTGATAGGTTGGCGTTGACGGCGGAAATGCGATCTCGGCTGAGTCAGAGCGTTGAGCAGGCGCTGGATCTGGGTCAGGGAGTTATCGAGGTTTTGGACGCGGACAGTGATGAAGTGAAGACATTTTCGCAGAGATACGCTTGTGTTGATCATCCTGATGTCGATATCCCAGAGCTGGAGCCGCGACTGTTTAGCTTTAACGCGCCGCAGGGAGCTTGTCCTGTGTGTACGGGTTTGGGGTCGAGGTTGGAGGTCGATCCAGAATTGGTCTTTAATAACAATTTGACAATTTCCGAAGGCGCGATTCGACCGTATAATCGAATGAATTCTGACGCTTGGAATATGAAGCGATTGGCGTCTGTTGCTGAAGCTCACGGATTTAGCTTGAAAGTTCCCGTAGGCAAGCTTTCTGATGATGCTAAACATAAAATATTATACGGAACTGGCGACCAAAAATATCGCGTTGATTTGGGTGGCGGTCGACATTACGATACGACTTATGAAGGAGTTATCCCTAATCTGGAGCGGCGCTGGAAAGAAACTGATAGCGACTTTATGCGACGAGATATTGAGCGATTTATGCGCGAGAGGGATTGTTATGCCTGTAAAGGTGCGCGCCTGAAACCTGTGGTTTTGGCGGTGACGGTTCATGAATTGAATATCGTTGATGTGTGTGATTTGAGTGTTGATGACGCGTTGGATTTGTTTGACAATAAGCTTCAATTGACTGAGCAAGAAATGATGATTGCTCGCTTGATTGTGAAGGAAATTAAATCCCGTTTGGCATTTATGAGTAATGTTGGGCTGAACTATTTAGAGCTAAGTCGAGCGGCTAACACATTGAGTGGTGGCGAGGCGCAGCGAATTCGCTTGGCGACGCAAATTGGCGCTGGACTTCAGGGCGTGCTTTATGTGCTGGACGAGCCGTCGATTGGGCTTCATCAACGTGACAACGACAAGTTGATTGATATGTTGAAGCGCCTTCGTGATTTAGGAAATTCTGTGCTGGTGGTTGAGCATGATGAGGATACGATTCGCCAGAGTGATTTTCTGGTTGATATGGGACCGGGAGCTGGTGTGAACGGCGGTCAAGTAGTGGCAATGGGGACGCCTGAAATTGTTGCGAAAAATGAGAATAGTATAACGGGTCGCTATTTATCTGGGGCGGAAAAAATTGCTGTTCCGAAAAAGCGTCGCAAAGTTGTGAAAGATAGAAAGTTGATTGTTCGTGGCGCTCGCGAAAATAATCTTAAGAACATTGATGTGGAGTTTCCTTTGGGTTTGATAACCGTAGTGTCTGGTGTTTCTGGTAGCGGAAAGTCGACGCTTGTGAATGATATTGTGGCGCGGGAACTAGCGGCGGAACTTAATCGCGCAACGACGGCGCCAGGGTTGCACGACACTATAGAAGGTGTGAATTTGCTTGATAAGGCTATTGTTATTGATCAGTCACCAATTGGTCGAACGCCGCGCTCTAATCCAGCGACTTATACTGGTATTTTTACGCCAATTCGCGAGCTTTTCGCCAGCACACCCGAGGCTAATGTTCGAGGCTATAAATCTGGACGCTTTAGTTTTAATGTTAAGGGCGGTCGCTGTGAAAAATGTCAGGGTGATGGTGTGATAAAAATTGAAATGCACTTTTTGCCAGACGTTTACGTTCAATGTGACGAATGTCACGGTAAGCGCTATAATCGCGAGGCGCTAGAGATTAAGTACAAAGATAAGACTATTTCCGATGTCCTAGACATGACGATTGATCAAGCGGCGGAATTTTTCGACAGTGTTCCGAATATTTCACGTAAATTACAGACACTGGTTGAGGTTGGGCTTGGCTATATTAAACTTGGTCAGCCAGCAACTACTTTTTCAGGCGGTGAGGCGCAGCGAATTAAATTGGCAACGGAACTCTCCAAGCGTTCCACTGGGAAAACTATGTACATTCTGGACGAGCCGACCACCGGGCTTCATTCTGCTGACGTAAAGCGACTGCTGGGTATTTTACAGCAATTGGTTGATGGCGGCAATAGTATGATTATCATTGAGCATAATTTGGACGTCATAAAGTCAGCCGACTGGATAATTGATATGGGTCCAGAGGGTGGAATTGGCGGCGGTACCGTCGTGGCTTGTGGTATGCCTGAAGATGTCGCCAAGGTACCAAATTCGTTCACTGGCAAATATCTGAAAAAGATGCTTTAATACTACTTTTTACGCTTGGTTTTCGAGAGGAGAACCGACAATTGTTTTCTTAATAAAGCGCGAGTATTTGGTTGTTTCAAAGCATGAATAACCATTGGCGAGACAGACAGGAAGATGATGAGAATTGCTGCAACTTCAATATTTACGCCCGCTTTGGTCAAAAACTCGCCAGCGTAGAAACCTAGATAAACGAATGCTGACGACCAAAGAAATCCACCGATAAGATTGAAAGTTAAGAATGTTTTATAGTGCATTTTACTGGCGCCGGCAACGATTGGGGCGAAGGTTCTTACAATTGGTACAAATCGAGCCAGGACGATTGTCGCTGAGCCGTGCTTGTCGTAAAACTTTTCTGTTTGCTCTAAATATTTTTTCTTGAAGAATCGGGAATTTTCTTTTTCAAACAACTTGCGTCCAACTTTATGGCCAAAACTATAGCCAACACTGTCGCCCAGCACTGCCGCCGCAAAAACCAAAAGCGCAAAAATGTGAATATCAATGTGTAGGATGTTTTGCTGAACCATATATCCAGCAGTGAAAAGCAGACTGTCGCCAGGTAAGACGAAGCCGATTAGTAGACCGGATTCTGCGAAAATTACTAATAAAATTGCCAATACGCCGAAGCTAGTTATCAAGTGAATAAAAGATTCCATATCTTAATTATAACATAATTAGCGTATGCAGATTGGACTATTCTTCAATAAATCCGCCAGATTGTCGCGCCCATAATTTTGCGTAAACACCGCGTTTTTTATTGATGAGCTCGTCGTGTGATCCGTCCTCGACAATTTTCCCATTTTTCAAAACAATTATACGGTCCAACTTAGCAATTGTAGACAAACGATGGGCAATGACAATTGAGGTTCGATTCTCCATTAACGTCTCCAGGGATTTTTGAATCAACGCTTCTGATTCAGAATCTAGCGCTGAAGTCGCCTCGTCGAGGACTAGAATTGGCGCATCTTTTAGGATTGCCCTAGCAATTGCAACTCGTTGTCGCTGTCCGCCAGATAATTTAATTCCGCGCTCGCCAACCATTGTGTCAAAACCGTCTTTAAGTCCAACGATAAAATCGTAAGCGCCAGCTTTTTTGGCGGCTTCTTCAATTTCTGCGTCAGTTGCATCAGGTCGGCCGTAAGCAATGTTTTCACGCACGGAGCGGTGGAATAGCAATGGTTCTTGCGGTACGTAAGCGATTTTGGCGCGCAAACTTGCCTGGGTGACTTCGGAAATATCTTGTCCATCGATGGTAATTTTTCCTGAGTCAATATCAGCAAAACGTAATAGCAATTTGGTGAGTGTAGTTTTTCCAGAACCGCTCGCTCCAACCAAACCTATTTTTTCGCCTGGTTTAATCTCCAGAGAAAAGTCGTGGAATAGGGTGTCGCCTTGACCCTCGTCGTGCGTGAAAATTATTTTATCCATGGAAATTTCGCCGTTTGTAACTTTTAGCTTTGAATCGCTTTTATCAATCAATGTTGTTGGCGTTTGTAAGATTTCTACCATATCGTTTGCGTTACCGATAATTCGGTTGTAATTGCGCATAATTCCGTTCATGTTCCACAATTCATGTGCGACACTTCCAGTGTAGGTGATTATAAGATAAACAGACGCCACTGATACCAAATTATTTTGAGCTGCGTACACTGCGAAGGCGATTGCTCCAATTTTAATAACCATGTTGATTGACGAATATATAGTGCTGACTTTTAAGAATCCGCGCATTACGTCGAGGCTTGAATCTCGCCAAGAGTTGACGGTTTTTGTGAAAAATTTCTGTTCCGTAGCTTCGGCACCAGACGACTTGACCGCCAGAACGTTTGAGATTACGTCGGCTAATTGACCGTTCAATTTATTGCTGGATTTGGCTTCTTTTTTTGTCAATTTCGCCATTGGCTTGGATCCGTAATAAACGACGATGCTGAAAACGATTGAGAAAATGAGTAAAAATAGCGCGTATTGCCAGAGGAGAGTTGATAGGACAATTATTGAACCGACCAGTGAAATAACTAGTGGCAAAACTGACCAAATTATCGTGTCCCAAAAACTTTCTACCGCGCCAACTAATTTATTTGTTTGGCTAACGAGCGACCCGCCGAATTTATTTGAATGAAAGAATAATGTTTGGTTGGTTAGTTTGCTGAAGCATCGAGCGTACAAATCTCGTTGCATGGCGGTTTCGAATGTCCAGACGAGATATAAAACTAATCGCCAGCCGATGACGCTCGACCATAATTCACTGACGCCGTATAAAGCAATTAGTGTCCATAGATTTTTTGCGTCGTGCAGTTGATTGTGTTGGACGATACTAAGAAGTTGGGCAATTATGAGCGGTCCGACAAAAATGGTAACCACGAGTGTGAGCATTGCAAAAAATATTGCCAAGTTTCGACGGTGTTTGTATGGCTCTGATGTCTTCCAAAATAGACGAAATATTTCTTTGCTGTTCGGTTTGTTTTTCAAATCAAT
>CAUTWR010000020.1:0-7261 GCA_963542105.1 uncultured Candidatus Saccharibacteria bacterium
TTTATGACATAATTGTAATATGGAGAATATATTTGATATTATTGAGAAAAGTAACAATTAATTTACTTTATCAGTGTTGATAATATAGTAAAATTGATTAACATAAGAAGGTGTTTTATGAAGTATGAAGATATTAGATTAAATGTTTCAAATGATACTATTAGTGATTATAAAGTATTCAAAGGAATAAAATTATATTCTGAAATGTTTAAAGCAGGAGATGGAGAAAAACTCATTAATAAAAGAGTGTTTGTAACTCCAAAAAGAAATTATGTATATTATGAAAGGGCAGATATAAATTGGAATTATTGGTCAGATAAAACAAAATATGACTCGAGTTTTGATTTAAGTGATAAAAATCATAATATAATATTTGAAGTAACATCTGAATTGGATGATTTCTCAAAATACTTAGATGAAGAAGTAATCAAAAAAATTATAATGAAAGAAAAAAGAGAAGAGATAGTAGAAGTACTAGATATTTGAGACTGTGTAAAATTCTGTGTATAGAAACCTCCTGATTATGGTTAAGAAAAACTAATCAGGAGGAATTTTTATGCCATAAGAAAGCGATCAGAAATAAAATCTCTAAGATGTTAATTGAAGAATATGAAAATGCATTAGTTTTAAATAAAATGTTAAAAGAATTTAGAAATAATTGAGAATAAATATATTCCCATATACGAGGCTTGTGGATTTGCCGCCACGTCTGGACTTTGCTAGAAAATGGCATCCGCGTTTGTTGGCTCAAATGCCGAATGTGCGATTGATTATATTGGTCGGGTCTTATGCTCAGAAATACTATTTGAACCATCGCGTTGAACGTAACTTAACGGCAACAGTATCTAATTTTGACGCATATTTACCAGATTATTTTCCGTTGGTTCATCCATCGCCACTTAACATTGGTTGGCGTAAGCGTAATCGGTGGTTTGAAATAGATGTTGTGCCGGTTTTGCAGTCTATAGTTAGGGAATCGTTGTTGTGACGCGACTCTGCTTTTATGTATAATATGAGTATGAACGATCAACAAATTGCCCAGCTTGAAATAGTAAAGACTAAAGTTCGGCAGTTACTGGGCGGCGACACTTCGGGGCATGCTGATGATCATGTCGAGCGAGTGGCGTTGCTGGCATAGCGTTTCGCTAACGAATGCAACGAATCAGTGAACCTGCAAGAAGTGCTATTGACGGCTTGGCTGCATGATGTTGATGATTATAAATTAGTCGGTAAAACGCAGGCGGAAAAATTGACGAACGCAGTAGATATTATGGCGCAGGCAGAAATAGCTGATGATTTAAGTCAGGCTGTGTTAGAGAATATTGCGGCGATTGGTTATAGCAAACGGCTGAACGGCAAGCAGCCGCAGCGGCTGGCGGGGAAATTGGCGTCTGATGCTGATATGTGTGACGCTATTGGTGCAGTTGGCATTGAGCGGGCGTTGGCTTATGCTTGTCATCACGGCGGTCGGATTTTTGATCCTAAAGTCTGGCCGAATGTCAATCTGGCGGCGCACGAATATAACGCTGATGGCAATACGCATGATACTGACGGATTTATCAATCACTTCTTTGAGAAACTGCTGAAATTGAAGGGTTTGATGTTGACTGAGCCAGGACGAGCAGAAGCAGAAAATCGTCATCAAATTATGGTTGATTTTCTTCGCGCTTACTTCCGCGAGAAGAATGCGTCTGACTGGAGTGATTTTTTGGAGGAATATTTACGTAGTGTCGGTGTCTAGAATAGACTAAACTTAGTATATTAGATATTATAGTCTAGTATGGAAAAGATTTTGAAGATACTTAATGCTCGTTTTTGTAAGTTAACTAAAAATAGTGCTATCGAGAAGCGCACGCACCGATATTCTCAAAAATCGCTAAGACGAGGCAATAAAGCCGAAGGTGATAAATATCAAAGACTATTTGTAAAGAAATCATTACAATATTTACCGCATCATCTATTATTGGCGGTTTCTCATAAAATGCGATTGCGATGGGCTGAAAAAATATTAGACAAATTTGCCAGAAAATACATAATCAAGCCAAAATCAATACGCCAGTTTAAAGAGTCTGAAATAAAAGAATATCGAAAAATAACGAAAGGCACTCAGTTTTGGCATGGTACCGGCCGCTGGCAGCATGGTGAGCACGGTATAACTGATGTCCTGAAAAGTTTTTGTGATGCTGCCGGACTTAAGCCAGCACGTGATGTGTATGCAGTCTTTGGCGGGAGTAATCAACGTGTTGTGTATTCGGTTTCACTGTGTCGGAGCAGAATGATCGCGCGATCATACGCTGATATTCATAGGCTTGGGTGGAAAGAAGAAAATCGTTACGGTGATGCGCTTACATGGGTGTCGTATTATTATGGTATGTTTTATGCTCGTCTATTTATAACTAGAGGTTTTAAAATGATGCGTCGCTGGAAAGCGTGGCGAGCATTGTCTAATGATAATAATGGTGATAATACTTGGGGCAAAAAAGTAAATAGCCAAGCGCGAAATGTATGGGACGTTTTTTGTTTAGGTAGTGACATATCTGGAAATTATCCGATATTAATTGGTGTGAAAAATATTGATTCACAGATAAAACTAGATAAGCCAATGCGTCAATACGAAGTTCGTGCTGATAAACTGATAAATATTGCAAATATTTCACATGTGGAAGTACCGTATGACAAGCAAGATGAAGTGCGAAAGTTATTACATGAACACGATGTTAAATTGCCAGTAACGAGTATAGAATTAGGCGAATATGTTAGCTCAAAAGAGCGCTTTATTGACCTGATTAGCGCTTTGTAGTTATATGAAATTATGACAAAGTATAAAATTGAACGAATTTATAAATCGACTGCGCCGGACGATAGTTATCGTGTGCTGGTCGATCGATTGTGGCCGCGCGGAATTAGCAAAGAGCGAGCCGCATTGGATGAGTGGAATAAAGAAATTGCCCCGACTGATGAATTACGCAAATGGTTTAATCACGATCCAGAAAAATTCCCGGAATTTTCTCGCCGTTATATGAAGGAGCTGGATAATAATCCTGCGGCTGCCGAGGCGAAGAATAATTGGAACAAACAATCTGCAGTTACACTGTTATATGGCGCCAAAGATACGGAACATAATCAGGCGATAGTTCTCAAAAAGTGGTTGGAAGATTAGTCAATCGCTAGGAGAATACTTGCATAATTGCCGTGTTTAGATTGTAATATATTTAATGAATCAAGCATTGCAAGCCAAGCTAAAAACTTTGCCGCGAACGCCCGGTGTTTATTTTCATAAGTCGGCGAGCGGCGAGGTAATTTATGTTGGCAAGGCGGCGGTTCTTAAAAATCGCGTACGTCAGTATTTTCAAGATTCGCGCGGGCGAGACAATAAAACTATGGCGCTGGTGGCGGAGATTTTTGATACTGATTGGATTGAAACTGAGAGTGAGGTTGATGCGCTGTTTTTGGAAAGCGAGATGATCAAGCGATATATGCCGCGATACAACGTTCTGTTGCGCGATGATAAGTCTCAGATGTACGTTCGGATTGATATGAAAAGCGATTGGCCGACGGTCAGTTTTACGCGGAATCCTGCCGATGATGGTGCGGATTATTTTGGTCCATTTTACAATGGTTTTGCGTTAAAAAAGGCATTGCGCTATTTGAGGCGAATTTTTCCATATCTCACTCACCAAAGACGCCCCGGGCAATCAAAGTTGGATGAGGATTTGGGTTTAAGTCCGAAAATAAGTGATGGTTCGGACGCGTATAAAGCTGGTTTGCGTAAATTGATAAGTTATATTAAGGGAAATCGCAAGGCTATTGCTGTGGAGTTGGAGCGTGATATGAAAACGGCTGCGGGGCTTCATGATTTTGAGCGGGCGGCAAGTTTGAGAAATAAGTTGCGTGCCATGCAAGAACTTCAGCGACGCGTTATGTTTGGCGATAAGGAATTTTTGGATATTTCAAAAGATAAGGCGCTGGCTGATTTAGCAAAACTACTTGGCTTGAAAAATATTCCAGTGCGAATTGAGGGTTATGATATTTCGCATATGAACGGACGTCAAGTCGTGGCGAGTATGGTAGTTTTTACGAATGGTGCGAGCGATCGTGCGGAATATCGCAAATTTAAGGTGGGTGAAAAAAACGACGACACTGGAAATATGTACGAGGTGATTTTTAGGCGACTTGGCGAGCGAAATATCAAAAGCTGGGGTCGTCCGGATTTGTTGTTGATTGACGGCGGAAAGGGTCAACTTTCGGCGGCGATTAAGGCAAGGGATGAGCGCGGAATAAAATTGCCGATTATTAGCATCGCTAAGCGCGAGGAAGAAATTATTATTCATAAAACTGGCTCACAAATTGATGTAACGCGCATTGAAGAGTTGCGAAAATCTATTCATCAGGATGTCGCTATTCACGAAGACAATGATGTGTATGCGGTGAATTTGCATCCTGCTCAGCGCAACGCCGGATCGCATTCAAAGAACTTACGAGGCTCTGCTATTGATGACGATTCCAGTCGGGACAATTTTACAAAAAGTTCTATTGCGACGACAGATATTGTCAAGCTTTTCCAGCGGATTCGTGACGAGTCGCACCGATTTGCTGTGAGCTATCATACAGCGCTGAAGCGTCAAAATCAGACGAAAAACCAACTGGAAGAAATTCCGGGGATTGGTCCAAAGACGCGTGCGAAATTGTTGAGAAAATTTGGCAGTGTGAAAAAAATTATTGAGGCGGATTATGCGGAATTACAGGCGGAAGTTGGTGTGAAAAAAACAGATTTGATTAAACGCTTATCTTAAGTTTGGGTGACCAATCGACAATAAAGCATAAATTATATATAATAAGACCAATGAAAAGACAATTTGCTACGTTTTTGATTCGGCTAATTCTTAACTCGGTAGGTATTTGGGTTGCAGTGCGACTGCTTGGAAATGAAACTCCGGGCGCAACTTCTGCATGGACGTTTATGATGGCAGGGTTGATATTTTCGGTAGTGAATAGCGTATTGAAACCAATTGTTACAATTTTAGCTCTACCAGCAATTCTATTGACCTTAGGGCTGTTTACCTTAATTGTAAATGGCTTTATGGTTTATATCTCGCTCGCTTTGGCACCAGGGATTTCTATGACTTTTGCGCATTCAATTATTGCCGGGATTATATTGAGTTTGGTAAACTATATTATAAGTAGCGCGCTGGTTTTGCAGCGGGAAGAAAAGGAGTAATATGTCAATTGATACAATTTTACCGTACGTGACGCTTGGATCTGCCGTACTGATGATTATCGCAATTTTGTTGCAGCAACGAGGCGCAAGTTTGGGCGCAGGATTCGGTTCGTCTGGGGAATTATTCACTACTCGTCGCGGATTTGATAAAAACTTGTTTGACGTAACTATTGTTTTTGCGGTGATTTTTGTGCTATCGATTTTGGCAAGTATGATTTTGCCGGGATTGCAAAAATAGGAGAATAGATTTGAGATCGGATAATTCGTCATGGAATCGTTTTGCGCGGCTAAAAGTTTCCAGTAAAGATGTCAATAAGCGTCTGCGTAAGATTGAAAAGGGAAGCTTGCGCCATGCGCATAAATTCGTGACATCCAGGTTGGACCGTTTGTCTAATGTGCGACGTCGGGTTTCTGTTTGGATTATTCTAGTATTAGTGATGATTGGCGCCAGTGCGGTGCAGTGGCATATTTCTCGCAATTCTTTCACGACAATGGCGTACACTTCTGGCGGATCATATTCTGAGGGTGTGCTGGGTCCTTTGGAAAATCTAAATCCGATTTTCGCAAAAACCAATGCCGAAAAATCCGCCGCAAAGTTGCTATTTTCAAGTCTGTACCGATATGATTCAACTGGTAATATCAAGGCTGATTTGGCTGATAGCGTCAGCGTGAACGATAAAGAAACTGAATATACGGTTAAGTTAAAGAAAGACTTGAAGTGGTCAGACGGGCAAGATTTAACAGTGGACGATGTAATTTTTACATTGAAGTTATTGGCGAATCCAGAAGTTGGAGCTGAAATATCAGGCTGGAAATCCATAAAATTCGAGAAAGTGTCTGACGATTCGGTGAAGTTTATCTTGCCGTCGTCATATTCGCCGTTTGTCCACGCTTTGACATTCCCGATTATTCCTAAGCATATATTAAAAGATGTTAAACCGTCGAATTTACGTGAACATGATTTTAATAAGTCGCCTATATCCAGCGGCCCATTCGCCTTTAGATTGCTACAGAACGTAACGAGCGATGGTAGTAAAAAAGTGCTATATTTGCAGTCGAATAGCAATTATTATGGCAGCACGCCTAAGCTAGAGCGATTCCAGTTGTACGCGTATCCGACGCAGGATGATATCGCGAAAAGTTTGCGTACGCGAGAAATTACAGGAACTCCAGAATTAATTTATAACGATCAATCCGCCGAGGTAAAATCTATGTACGCCGCAGAAGCGCATTCTTTGAACAACGGAGTTTACGCGCTGTTTAATAACAATAGTCAGTTCTTGCGATCAAAAGTAGTTCGTCAGGCTCTATCACTCAGTGTCGACACATCCAAGCTACGCCAATCTTTGTCGTTGTCTACGGAAGAATTGTCTGGTCCAACGCTTAATAAGTTCCTAGGAAAGAGTTCGAATTCTTCTAGTTATGACGTCAAGAAAGCGAAATCTCTACTTGACGCTGAGGGCTGGAAGAGTGTAAATAATGTTCGCCAGAAGGGAAATGATAAGTTAAAACTCAACGTAGTCGTTTTGAAGAATAGCAATTACGAAAAGGTTGCCAGGTATTTGGCTCAAGTTTGGTATGACGAGCTGAATATAGAATCGGATATTAAAGTTGTTGATCCGAACGACGCCACTCAAAATATCCTTCAGACAGTTTTGCAGCCGCGCAATTTTGACGTGCTGGTTTACGAACTCTCCTTAGGGGGCGACCCCGATGTTTACGCCTATTGGCATTCTTCACAGGCAACCAACAATGGTTTGAATTTCTCCAATTACAATAATGCAATAGCGGACGATGCTCTGGAGAGCGGCCGATCTAAAATATCGGCGAAGCAACGCGCTGATCGTTACGCGAAGTTCACTGCTGTTTGGCAAGCAGACGCCCCGGCGATTGCCTTGTATCAGCCGAAGTTTGACTATATCCATATTCGGAACGTTAAAGCTCTCGACGCAAGCACCGAGGTTGTCAATCCCGTCGATCGCTATGTTGATGTTCAATATTGGGCGACAGAGAAAAAGTCCGTTTACAAAACCCCGTAATCGG
>CAUTWR010000021.1:0-7158 GCA_963542105.1 uncultured Candidatus Saccharibacteria bacterium
GTGGCGGAATAAGCTGCCTTCTGCGAATCGCCGAAAACGAAAGGAGGGCGATATGCCAGAAGATTTTTCTGAATTAGAACCTCGGCTGACGGAAACTGCTCGTGCTAGCTTGGGGCGAGCTGGTTTCCTGGCGCATAATGAGGGAAGTGAATATGTTGGCACAGAGCATATTTTGCTTGGCGTGCTGGCTCAAAATTCGTCATTGGGCGCAAAGATATTAGCGGAAAATGGCGTAACTTTGGATCGTGCGGAAATGGCGCTAAATTTGACTGCGAAGCCACTGACGATTACCGTGGTGGAAAAAGGACTGAGCGCTGAAGTTATTGAATTGATAAGTATTGCCTGGCAATTAGCGGTCGAATTTGGACAGGAAAAAATTGGCACGGAACACATCGTTTATGGAATGCTACAGCAGCACGAGGCACGAGCGACTAGATTGTTGCGAGACATGAATGTTGACATTGATAATTTGCGTGGCAGTTTGGAAGATGTGTTTGATAAACAGCAGTTTGAATCTCTTCAATCTGAGCGTAATTACGGGAGCAAAAAATCTGGCGATTTGAGGATTTTAGAGAAATTCGGCGTTGATTTGACAAGGCGCGCCAGTGAAGGATTTTTGGATCCGGTGATTGGTCGAGCGTCGGAAATTCAGCGAATGATCACGATTTTGGGTCGGCGTAGCAAGAATAACCCAGCGCTAATTGGCGAACCTGGCGTCGGTAAAACTGCGGTAGTTGAAGGATTGGCACAAAGAATTGCTGACAATAAAGTTCCCGAATTTTTGAAGGGTAAGCGACTTTTTCAATTGGATTTGACGGCGATGATTGCTGGGACGAAATATCGCGGGCAATTTGAGGAGAGATTGCAAAAAGTTCTGGCGGTCGCCAAAAAACATCAAGAAGTTATTTTGTTTATTGACGAGTTGCATCTGTTGGTTGGCGCAGGTTCGGCTGAAGGTTCGATGGATGCGGCTAACGTATTAAAGCCGGCACTGTCTCGAGGCGAGATTCGGTTAATTGGCGCGACGACGTTTGAGGAATATCGAAAGCACATCGAAAAAGATGCCGCATTGTCGCGGCGCTTCCAGTCGGTAACGGTTAATGAGCCATCGCCAGAAGAGGCGGTGGAAATGATGCGAGGTTTGAGTGGAAAATTAGCTAAGCATCATCAAGTTCAAATTCCTGACGAAATGCTGACTGAGGCGGTGGATTTGAGTCAGCGTTACGTGACGGAGCGATTTTTACCAGATAAAGCAATCGACGTGATTGACGAGGCAGCGAGTTTATTGAAGTCTAGCTCGCCAATAAAATTGTCGCGTAAGGATAAGTTGGTTCGCCAAATTAAGCGACTGGCTGGAAAAATTGACGCCGCGGTCGAGGCTGAAAATTACGAAAAGGCTGCAGAGTTTAAGATGCAAATGAGGCAATTGGAATTGCAAGCCGAAGCACTGAAAGATGAAGCCAGTGATAAACCCGTGTTGACTGATGAATATTTGCGTCGGGCGGTTTCGGCAATGACGAATATTCCGATTGACAGATTATCGTTAAATCAGATGAAAGATTTGATTCGCTTGGAAAAACGACTGAGCCAGAGCGTTCTTGGTCAGAATGAAGCGATTGAGCAACTGGCGCGCGCGATTCGCCGCAATAAAGCTGGACTAAATCGTCAGAGTGGGCCGCTTGGGTCGTTTATCTTTCTGGGTCCGACTGGAGTTGGTAAGACGGAATTGGCGCGAGTTCTGGCGCGGGAAGTTTTTGGCGGCGATGATAGTTTGATTAAAATTGACATGAGCGAGTTTTCCGAGCGTCACACGGCTAGTCGGCTGGTTGGTGCGCCGGCTGGTTATGTTGGCTATGAGGACGGCGGGAAATTAACGGATAAAGTTCGTCGTCGACCGTATAGCGTGGTGTTGTTCGATGAAATTGAAAAGGCGCATCCTGACGTTCTGAATTTGCTTTTGCAGATTTTGGAGGATGGCAAGTTAAGTGATTCTCACGGGCGAACGGTGAGTTTTCGGCAGACGATTATTATCTTAACGAGTAACGTTGGTGCTGAGCAAATGATCCAGGATTCTGAGCTTGGATTTGGTTCGTCTGGTCAGAAAAAGTCGGCTAGTGAAAATCGTCACGAGAAAAATTCGCGTGCCGCTCTGCGTGAGCTTGAGGAGTTTTTGCGTCCAGAATTGATTGGCAGGTTTGATAACGTGATTACATTTAAGCCACTCTCTCGTTCGGTCGTGCGAAAGATTTTTGACAATCTCACGTCTGACTTGATCAAAGCTGTTGGTCGACATGGAATGACGCTTGATATTACTTCTTCGGCGAAGCGTTGGTTGATTGATCGGGGATTTGACGAGCAACGCGGCGTGCGAGTTTTAAGACGAACAATTCAGTCGGAGTTGGCGGATCCGTTGAGTGATGTTTTATTGTCCAATAAAGCAAAACCTGGCGACACGCTGGAGGCTAAAATTGATAATGATAAGGTGGTGATTAATGTCAATCGTGCGTAAAATATTCAGCGTCCTCACGCCGATAATTGTACTTTCTGCTGCAGTTTTTGTGATGATCAATCGTCAGCAAATTATTGACGAGATTACGCTGTGGCAATATAAGCCAAGTGCGGAAATTGTCGCTATTGCTGATCGCGTAAAGATGTCGGATGTTGGCAGGAAAATGTTCTATGTTTCTAATCCGCAAATTAAATCAGCAAACGAGTTCAATGAGGATTGTCGTCGTGTGGAAAAGGGAAACGCAATTTTGGGTTGTTACAATCCGTCGTCTAGGGATATTTATATCTACAACGTGACCAATTCTGAGCTTGACGGCGTAAAGGAAGTGACGGCGGCACATGAGATGCTGCACGCTGCCTGGGAAAGGCTGAGCGAGTCGGAAAAATCTCATTTGAGCGAGCTTTTGGAGCGGGCTTATAATAATGTGAAAAATAAGAAATTGTCCGAGCGGATGGAATATTATGATCGTGCGCAACCTGGAACGAGAGCTAACGAGCTGCACTCAATTTTAGGGACGGAATTTGCCGATTTGGGCGACGAGCTGGAAGAATATTACCGACGATATTTTACTGATAGATCCGAAGTTGTGAAACTGCACGCGCAATATCAAGAAAAATTTGAGTCCAGAGAAAATGAAGCGCAGAAGTTGAGTGAGTCGTTGAAGGTCCGGAAGGAAAAATTGAACAGAGAATTATCGCAATATTCAACTGATTTGGCGGACTATAATAGTCGCGTGGCGGACTTTAATCGGCGAGCGGGCACTAGTGGCGGATTCTTGTCGCAGAGTGATTTTTATAGTCAACGCCAAGCTCTGAAAGCGGAACTCTCGGAGTTGAACGAAAGGCGTGCCAATTTGAATGCTGAGATCAGTTCTTACAATTCTGATGTTTTGCGGCTCAGAGAGTTGGGCGTGCAGATTGATGAATTGAATAAAAGTTTGGATAGTTTGGAGGGGGCGAAATAATGGCGAAGACTCGAAGTCAATTTGTCTGTCAGCAGTGCGGGGCTAGTTTTTCAAAGTGGGCTGGCAGGTGTGAAAATTGCGGGGAATGGAATTCGCTAGTCGAGCAGGTCGTTTCTTCTGGTGGCTCATCTGTTGTCGATAAATCTGCCGGGCGCGGCAAAGCCTTGAAAACGTCTAGCATTCGTGAAGCTGCTTCTGAGTCTGGACTAGAAAGATTAAGCACGGGAATTGACGATTTGGACACTGTTTTGGGTGGTGGATTTTTGGTTGGCGGTGTGGTATTGGTAGCGGGTCAGCCAGGAATTGGGAAAAGTACGCTTTTGGCGCAAGTTGCGGCACATATTGCCAAGGCAAAATCGGTGCTATATGTAAGCGGCGAGGAATCGGTTTCTCAGGTAAAACTTCGTGCGGAGCGTTTGGGGGCGGCTGATTCAGAAAAAATGCAGCTGGCGTCTAGTAATAGTGCGGAAGATATTGCGGCGTCAATTCAGCAAGGCGGATATGATCTAGCGATTGTCGATTCGGTTCAGACAATTTCTCTCAGCGATATTTCCTCTGCTCCAGGGTCGGTTAGTCAAATCACAAACTCGTCAAATGTAATTATTCGTGCCGCCAAAGCTTCGGGTACGGCGGTGATTTTGGTTGGTCACGTCACCAAAGAGGGCTCAATTGCTGGGCCGAAAATATTGGAACATTTGGTGGACGTTGTACTGAATTTTGAGGGTGATCGATATGGCGGTTTCCGGGTTGTTCGGGCGCAAAAGAATCGATATGGTTCGACTAATGAAGCGGCTATATTTGAGATGGACGAGCAGGGTCTGAGGATAGTGAAGAATCCGTCGGCGGAACTTTTGGCGGAGCGTCAGAATCTGGACGGGTCAATTGTGTTGGCGACCATGGAGGGTGCACGTCCGCTGCTTGTTGAGATTCAGGCGCTAGTTAATCCGACGAATTTTGGCTATCCTAAGCGCACGGCGAGCGGTTTTGATCTGAATCGATTGAATCTGTTGGTGGCGGTTTTGGAAAAGCGAACAAAGTTGAAGTTGGCGGACAAAGATATTTATGTCAATGTGGTTGGCGGATTAAAGTTGAATGATCCAGCGGCTGATTTGGCTGTGGCGATGGCGATTGCTAGCGCTAGCGCTGGGCGAAGTCTGGACGAGGGCGCCGTGGTGTTTGGCGAGATTGGTTTGGGCGGTGAGGTTCGTTCGGCGACGAATTGGCAAGCTCGAATTAAAGAGGCGAAGAAGCTGGGCTTCACTTATGCGATTGCGCCAAAAGTTCATAAAGATAAATTTATAAAAGGCGTCAGCGATATGCGACAGGCGCTGATTGACTATTTGCAATAGAAAGGGAAAAATGAAAGATTTTTACGGATTGATAATAATTATAATGTTGCTTGGTTTGGCGGCTGAGGTGTATTTCTTGGCAAAACCGCGGCGAAATTCGTCGGTGGGCGCGGCGCCGATTTTGGTCGACACGTCAGTACTTATGGACGGGCGAGTAACTGAGCTAGCGAAGACTGGATTTTTGTTGGGAAAAATTATTGTACCAAGGAGTGTATTGACGGAGCTGCAATTATTAGCCGACGGTGCAGACCATGATAAGCGCGAAAGGGCGCGATTTGGCATGGACGTTGTTAAAGAATTGAAGGATATTTTGAAATCTTCTTTCGAGCTTTACGATGATAATATTCGCGTGCCGGAAGGTGTGGATTCTCGCTTGCTGAAATTGGCAAAGGAAATGGACGCGGCAGTGCTGACGCTTGATTACAATTTGAATAAGGTGGCACAAGTTGACGGCGTTAAGGTTTTGAATATTAATGAGTTAGCAAAGAGTCTGCGGATGAGTTATTTGCCTGGCGATGAACTAGATTTGGAATTGTCACAAAAAGGCCAAGATTCACATCAGGCTGTTGGATATTTGAAGGATGGAACGATGGTTGTTGTTGAGAACGCCAAGCGTTATATCGGGCAAACGAAGAAGATTGAGATTATCCGAAGTCTACAAACTGATGCCGGAAAAATGATGTTTGCGAAGCTTGTAATTGAACAGAAAAAACCTGTAAAGCAGAAAACTAGCGTCCCTAAAAAGCGTACAAATGGTCGCTCAAAAACATCAGCTCAACACGAGGCTGAGCTGATTAATTTGGTGAATAAACAATAGTTTATTTAGTTAACTTGAATGCTGCCAGTTGACGTGGCGGTGTAATATGCAGAGTCTCTTACAGTCACAGAAACTGTGTGTGTCCCCGTTGTGTCAAGCTCTACCGTAGCGGTCTGCTTACCACTTGAAGTGATTTCTGAGCTCTTAATACTCTTTCCGTCTACAGTAATTTCGATTGCCGATAAGCCCCAAGTTCCTGCTGTAACGTCGACACTTATCGTATATTTCTTACCGCTGTTGGTGTATGATATTGATCCAATTTGCGGCTTAGTGTCGTCACACTTGTGAACATCGTCTTCTGCGTTCGCATCGTAACCTGAAGGAACGGTAATTGATTCTTTCTTAGTCAAAGGATCGATAATCTTTGTCACTTCAATTTCTTCCTTTGCACCATCCGGAGTACAGTTTGTCGCTTTTTTCTTAGAGACTTTATCGAAGGTGATTTTTTCTGTAGATTGGCTTTGTTTCTTATTCCACCATGACGGGTAGAGTTCGCCGTTGACAGTCTGAATTCCGCTTGGCCGCTCGTACCATTGACCTGACTTCCATTTACCTTCTTTGGCGTAAACTTGAGTATGGGCGAATTCCATGACGCTTCTAATTACTGGCATGCCGTAGTTGGAAGCTGATGTGCCAATCACACTAGTATCGGAGTTTCCTAACCAAAGCCCCATGACTAATGCTGGACTATAGTTGACTATCCAGAGATCTTTTGGTTGTGAGCCCTTGTCTGAAGTACCAGTCTTTGCAGAGGTTCGAACACCATTAACGCCCATCCAGCCGTGAAGTCCAGGGGTTCTGTCGGACAAGATGTCGTTCACAATGTACGCTGATTGCGAGTCGATAACTTGTTTGCCTTCGTCTTTCCACTTTTTCAGAGTTTCACCTTGGCTGTTCTTTACCTCGATAACACTTGAAACATCTTTTTGTACTCCCATTCGCGCCAGCGTTGAGTAGGCATTTACTAGTTCTGTCTGCTTGGTTCCACATGCGCCAATTGCTGCACCGAGTCCGTAACCACCGGCATTTTCTTCCTGGCGACAATAGTTAGTATTGCCCATTCTGCGAATTCCCTCGACGACAGGCTTAGCGGATCCGTCGCCAACAATGTAAGCGGCTTTAACGGCTGGGACGTTTCGGGATAGAGCCAGTGCTCTTCGAATATTGATGGAGCCCATAAATTTATTGTCCCAGTTTCTTAGGGTTGCGCCGTACAGTTTATCGATATTTTCATCAGCTAAGACTGTGCCACTGCCGTATGCTTGCTTGCTGTCATGTTTGTCGAATAATTGAGTAAAGACAAGCGACTTAATCGTGGAACCTGGCTGGATATAGGAAACTGCGGCATTGTCCTGTCCGAAACCGGCATAATTAAAGTCGCGACTACCAACAAGTGCTACGATTTGTCCAGTTTGAACGTCCTCGACTGTTGCGGCGCCGTTACTAATTCGCACAGAATCTGGTCGACCCGTTGCAAAGAACGATTTCATTTCATTTTCAAGTTTCTCCTGAATTCGCC
>CAUTWR010000022.1:0-7045 GCA_963542105.1 uncultured Candidatus Saccharibacteria bacterium
TATATTCTTGGCGGCAATTCATACACAGGCGCCTAACTAGTCGCTGTCCAATCACTGCCTTTACGGTCGAAGCAATCAAGAATGGTTCAATTCCCATATCCAGCAGACGCGGCAAACACGTCGCAGCGTTATTTGTGTGTAGAGTGGAGAATACCAAGTGCCCAGTCAGCGCTGCCTGAACGCCAAGGTTTGCGGTTTCGCCGTCGCGAATTTCTCCGACCATGATGATGTTTGGGTCTTGGCGAAGTAGCGCCCTTAGTCCTGAGGCAAAAGTCATCCCGGCTTTGGCGTTGGTCTGGGTTTGATTGACTCCTGGGATTTTATATTCTACTGGGTCTTCAATTGTGGAAATATTGACATCTGGAGTATTGAGTTCAGACAAGACGCTAAACAAACTGGTAGATTTTCCTGATCCAGTTGGTCCAGTCACCAGGATCATTCCGTTCGGCTGAGCCATTGCGTCTTTTACGGTTGCGAGCGACAGACCCCAATAGCCAAGCTGATCCAGTTTAACAGCCTGGTTCGATTCGTCCAAAATACGCATGACCACTTTTTCACCGTCAGCAATTGGCAATGTCGAAACACGAAGCGCGTATTGCTTTCCTGAAACTTTTATCTTAAATCGGCCGTCCTGTGGCACGCGGCGTTCGTCAATTTTCAGATTGGAGAGAATTTTAATGCGGCTCACCAAAGCACCGTGAACGTTTCGTGGCAATTTGTTAACTTCCTTCAAAACACCGTCAATTCGATAACGAACCTGAACGTAATCTTCGCGCGGCTCAATGTGAATGTCGGAAGCGTTGGATTTTATGGCATATTCCAGCAACAAATTAACAGTTTGGGCAATTGGTGAATTTTCCGCAAAATCATCTTGACTAACGTTTTGGTCTTCGGCAGACGCGTCTTTTTGTACTGCGATAACTTCGTCAAGTTCGGCATTGATATTGCCACGATAATTTTCCAAACAGTCCAAAATGTTGCTTTTTGTCGCTAAGAAAACCTTAGTGTTGTAGCCAATTTCTTTCTGTATAAAGTTCAACGCCTGCACGTCGTCTGGGTCTTCCATTGCAAGCGACAAACTATCATCCTCATTTTTCTCAAAAAGTACAACATTGTACTGGCGCGCGATATGTTCAGGGATCCGCTTCAATATATCTTCGGGAATATCCTTTGGCTCAATTCGCACGAAAGGCACGCCAATGTAATCGCCGATCAACTTTGTCAAATCTTCCTCAGAAATGACTTTCTGCTCAATAGCGGTTTCTTGCAATGTTTGCTTCGACCGTTCAGCGATCAATTTCAAATCAGCAAGCTGCGGCTCATCGACAACCCCACCTTGTTTCAGAATACTCTCAATTGTCTGGTCTGAAACACGCATAACTCTTATGGTTATTGTACTATCATCGCCAAAAAAAAGCTAGCATAGTATAATATAGGAGTGAATATTTCTAGTGAAGAGAAAATGCGAGAATTGGGTATGGCAATTGGTCGGGCTGTTTCTGGTGGGGAAGTTTTGGAATTGGTTGGTGATATTGGCGCAGGAAAAACTACGCTAACGAAAGGAATTGCGCAGGCTTTAGAAATTGACGAGCCAGTTCAGAGTCCAACATTCACAATCTCGCGCGTGTATGATTCGCCTCGCGGTCTGAGTTTGGCACATTACGATTTTTACAGACTAGGAAATGCTGGAATTATGAGCGAGGAAATTCGCGAAGTGGCGGGTTCTAATTCGGTGGTTGTAGTTGAATGGGCTGGCGCTGTTGACGATGCATTGCCGAGTGATCGGCTAGTGATAAAAATTACTGCGATTAGCGAAGAAGGGCGGCTTGTAGAATTTTATCCTGGCGGCAAAAAATCTGATGAACTTTTGGGAAAAATAAAGGAGAATATGGCGTGATAATTTTATTAGATACTTCAACATCAACATGTTTTTTGACAATAGTCAATGGAGAAAATCGTCAGGATTTTGAATGGGAAGCTGGGCGAACGTTGGCTCGGAATTTGTTGAAATTTTTGGAAGAGAAGACTGGCGATTTACATCTGATAAGCGGCATTGGCGTGATGAGGGGGCCGGGAAGCTTTACGGGGCTGAGAATTGGTTTGACAGTCGTGAACACTTTGGCGGATAGCTTGAACATTCCTATTGTTGGTGCGATGGGTGATAATTGGCGCGATTTGGCTCTGGATAAATTGCGTTCTGGCGAGAATGAAAAAATTGTTATGCCAGAGTACGGTGCCGCGGCGAATATTACTGCACCACGAAAATAATTTTTATCGCTCAAACGACCAAAACCGTGTATAATTAAATTACGGCGGTTTGTGATTTTTGATTCGCCGAATTAGATAGTTTGAAGTTGATTGGCTGTTGATATTTTTCCTTGAGACGAACACTTAGGGGCGGCCGATCGGAAAGGAATGATGATGATAGAAGTAATTATTGCTGCGGCTGTTGGGGCTGGCGCGGGTGTTGCTGGTCTTGTTGGATATCAACGAACTCGCCAAATTAACGGTAAAAATCAGATTGAGCGAGATCTGGCAGATGCAAAAACTAAGGCGAGCGATATCGTCCTTAAGGCTAAGGATGAGGCACTTAAGATTGAAAATGAACGTCGCAAGGAATGGCAGAAGACTGAAAATCGCTTGGCGGATCGTGAGAGAACTCTGGACAATAAATTGGAAGAGCTTGATCGACGAGCAGAAAAACTGCGCGCGCATGAGGATGAGGTCGATAATCTTAAAAATGAGATTCGTGATATTCGCTCCAGGCAGCAAGAAAAATTAGAAAAAATCGCTGGATTGAAGAAAAAAGACGCTGCCGACAAGCTGATGCAAATGACTGAGCGCGACATTAAGCAAGACTTGGTTGGTTTGGTGTCGAAACTACAACATGACGCAATGGATGACGCTGAAGAACGGGCGCAAATGATCCTAGTGACCGCGATGGAGCGAATGAGTAGTGAAGTTACTGCTGAGCGCACGGTGACTGCGGTCAAATTGACTGATGATGAGATGAAAGGTCGAATTATCGGTAAAGAGGGCCGTAATATTCAAGCGCTCCAGCGCGAAACTGGTGTTGATATTTTAGTTGATGATACTCCCGGCATGATTATTTTGTCGAGTTTCGATCCTGTTCGACGACAAGTGGCTCGCTTGAGTCTTGAGATGTTGATGAAGGATGGCCGTATTCATCCTGCACGCATAGAAGAGGTTGTTGCTAAGGCTAAGAAGCAGATTGAAAAAGAGGTTCGCCAAGCTGGTGAAGATGCTATGCGTGAAACTGGTGTAGTTGGCATTCCGAAGGAAATGTTGTTGCTCCTTGGTGAGCTAAAATTCCGTACCAGCTTCGGTCAGAACGTCCTGAAGCATTCGACTGAGATGGCACAAATTGCTGGAATGATTGCTGAAGAAATCGGCGCGGATGTGCGCATTACGAAAATTGCTACACTTCTTCATGACGTTGGTAAGGCGGTGTCGCATAAAATCGAGGGCAAACATCATCATATTGGGGCGGAATTGGCTCGTAAGTATGGTATGGACGAGAGAATTGTTCACGCAATCGAAGCGCATCATGACGATATCGAAGCGACAACTCCAGAGGCGATTATTGTCCGAGTTTGCGACGCAGCTTCGGCGGCGCGCCCAGGTGCGCGTAATGTTTCGGCTGAGAATTTTGCGGAGAGAATGCGCGATTTGGAAAACGTTGCTACGAGTTTTGAAGGGATTGATAAGGCCTATGCAATTTCTGCCGGCCGTGAAGTCCGTGTGATTGTGAAGCCTCAGACGATTGATGATTTGTCGGCGATTAAATTGGCGCGAGACATTGCGACGAAAATTGAGTCGACAATGCAATATCCTGGCACGATTAAGGTTAACGTGATTCGCGAAACGCGAGCAATTGAGTTTGCTAAATAATGAAATTTACAGATGAAGAGCGACGGGCTTGGCTGGCAAGTTTGGATAGGCGTTTTTCCAGTGCGGCGGTGTTAATTGAAAATGAGCAGGGCGAGCTATTGATCGTCAAGTCTGGCTATAAAGACCATTGGTCGCTGCCGGGTGGTATTGTTGACGCTGGAGAATCTCCGCTGGAAGCGGCGGTGCGCGAGGTGAAAGAAGAAGTCGATATTCAAGTCGACCCTAAGGATTTGAAGCTTGCAATGGTTGCTTCGCGTCATTCTGATGAATTTTTGACACATCAATTTGTGTTTTTTACAAAGTTAGAAAACGATGCTTTTTCTGAGATAAAATTGCAGGAATCGGAAATTGTGGCTAGTAAATTTATTGCCAAAAATGAGATTGATTTTGAAGATATGTCGCTACTCTGGGCAATCAGATTTTGGGCAATTGATAAATTCGGTTACGTAAATACGAAAATTATTGATAATGACGGCGTGAAAAAAGAAGTTGTAGAATTTTTTGCGCCGATGATTGGAGGGAAATAATGGGAATATTAGTTATTAGTCGGCACGGTGAGAGCGAGTGGAATCTGCTCGGTAAGTGGACTGGCTGGACGGATGTTAATTTGACGGAAAAGGGTCATAATGACACAGTGCGATTGGGTGCTTTATTGAAAGGCTTGTCATTTAATGAAGTTTACACTTCATCATTAAAACGCACACAACAAACTTTGGCTGCGCTGCTCGAAGGGTGCGGTGTTGAAAATCTACCAACAACGCATGCAACTGAGTTAAACGAGCGTGATTATGGCGATTTAACAGGAAAGAATAAATGGGAAGTTAAGTCTGAGATTGGCGATGAAGCCTTTAATGGAATTCGGCGTGGCTGGGATTATCCAGTTCCGGGTGGCGAAACTTTGAAGGATGTTTATGCGCGGGTTGTTCCATATTTTGAACAAGAGATTTTGCCGAAATTGCAGAATGGTGAGAATATTTTATTGGTGGCTCACGGCAATTCTATTCGAGCTTTAATTAAACATCTCGACCAAGTTCCAGAAGCCGAGATGGCGAATGTAGAGATGCCATTTGGTCAATTGCTGGTTTATACGTTCGAGCCCGGTCAATCTTTGCCAATCAGAAAAGAAGTGCTGTCGGTTGAGATTGAAGCCGTGAATGCTTAAATAGTTGTATATATTTCGTATGCACTTAATGCCGATAAAAATTGTTGAAATCTAAGGGTATCGTCGCCGCGATATGGCCAAGTGGCGTGGTTTAGCCAGAAACCCATTAAGGTTAGGCAATGATCTAAATTTATTTCTTTGTAATAGTTTGAAATATTATGACCGCTTTTATGTAGGTCGATTAATAGGCTAGTGATATCGCTACCGGATTCTCCAGGTCCAGACCAACTCCAGTCGATTAACTTAGTGCCGCGTTTGGGATGCCAAGCCATATTTGATTGTCGAATGTCGTGATGACAAAAAACTAATTTTTTTATATCGCTATGTCGACCTCCGGCATTTAGTAAGGTGGGTAAGTCTGCCAATAATTTCTTAGCTATATTTTGGCTATGGGGCGTTAATCTATCTAAGAATCCCAATGACAACTCTCTCAATTTAGCTATTTTCTGCTCGCCTAACGAAGCCCACCCTTCTTTAATAAAACTATCGCGTGATGATTCGATATCAAAAGTATCATGTGGCAATGGTATATTTTCTAACTCGTCAAATTTTTCCTTAGCTGATTTGACATAAGCGTCTAGTGTTTCGTTCTTTACTCGCCATAGCCAACCTTCGTTGGGCGTCATTGTCTCCATGATGAAAGTGTCATCGTCTCGCAATATTGATCTGGGTGGAATTCCGCTATATCCATGGCATCGCAGATAGGATATCGTGAACGCTTCTTTTCTCAGATATTGGCGCAGTCTATTTCGCTTAATATCATCGTATCTAGTCGATGTTTGCTTAATAAATACCGAATGATCATTTTTTGTGGCGATAATTTTGTCGTATTGCATATGACCGCCGTTAATATTGCGATAATTTTCGGAAAACTCTGCTATCTTAATTAGCGACCGACAAGACAAATAATCAATAGCTCTGGCTACTATTTCATCATGTGATGCGTATAATTTAGGCAAGTTATTGAGCGGTAGCCAGGCTGCGTCGATAGCGTCGTCTCGTCCTGACACCTCTGATAGTTCGTTGACTATGAACAGATACGCACTGGTTTCGATCCATGACGTCTGACTGTTGCGTGGATCGTTGACGAGCCCTTTGTATATTAATACTGGATCGTCACTAATTATCGTTCTAGTTTCTTCTCTCGCTTCACGAATGGCTGCTGCAAGAGGGTCTTCTCCGGGGTCGATAAAACCGCCAGGTAGTGCCCATTCACCGCTGGATCGTTTTATCAAAAGAATTTTTTGTGCGATTGGGTTGATTATTACACTGTCTGCGGTGTAATTTGGACCGTTATACCATAATTTACGATTTATAGATATTGGCATTGTTTTTTCATACAGCAACTAGAGTATTATTCAGTGCATTTTCAGCCAAAGCTGCCTTTACGTATTCACGATACTCTCTAATTTTATCACCTGGACCTGTATGTTTGCCAGGCACATCGCTTAACTTAACTGTAGACACTCCGTCAGCTTCTGTGGCTTTCATAACAAAGTTATTGGGTGTAATTCCAAGGTCGTTAGTCAAGGTTGTACCCCAGCCAAATGTTACATTTATTTTGTCCTTAAAGTAATCAGCCAGATGAATAATTTCATCCACATCAAGTCCATCACTAAAGACGATAGTTTTTTCCATTGGGTCAATTCCGTTTTTCCGATAGACCTCAATAGCTTTATTTCCGAACTCTATACTCTATTGGGTCGCCAGAATCGTGTCGCAGTCCTTTCCATGAAGTCATTTGTTCGGGCGTAAAGTCAGCAAAGAAGAAGTCGGTTGTAAATGTATCAGTTAAGGCAATTGATAGCTCGTCGCCGTATGTGTCTTGCCAGTCTCTTAGTGCCTGATTGTGACCACTTAGTGGGTTGTTTCCGGATTTATCTGCCAGTGCAGCGTAGACCATTGGCATTTCGTGTGCAAAAGTCCCAATTGGTTTTAATCCTAGTTTATGCGCCAAGTATATATTTGAAG
>CAUTWR010000023.1:0-6403 GCA_963542105.1 uncultured Candidatus Saccharibacteria bacterium
TATCCGGCGTTTATTCGGGGCTTTGGGCTGATGACAGTCCGTTGAATCCGGAAGACGATAAGACTTCAAATGTTAGCTATAACTCTAATATGCTTTATCAGCTAATAGCATTAGTTGGCTCGTTGGCGGTTAGGGTTGTTCTCAAAAAACAAGAAGTATTGTGCGAATAGATATATAATAAGTGCATGAACAATAAAGAAAATACTATTAATGTCGCCCGTGCTATTATTCGTATTGGTGATGCTGCTGAAAAAGCCAAAGATTATAGCTTGTTGAAATCGCTAGAGGAAATGGTTGATCAGTTGGCTCGACATAATGTTAAAGACGCTGAGGTTGATATGCAGTTGCTATTGGAATATGTTAAATCATTGAACGATTGTGAATATTGCCGAGAGTCTAATGGTGAAGCGAGTACTGCCGATTTGGTTAATGAAATAAATCGACAATTAGCGCGTCTTAGTCAGGAGCAAGTGGATAATTCTAATAAATTGGCTTTGGAATTTGAGCCGACAGTTCATTTAGTGACTGCGAATTATGCCAAGGATGAGAATGGGACGACTTCTGGCGTATCGATAGCTTTGGTTTTTAATAGGGATGGCTCGGTAAGTGCGCCGCGTGATCATTTCTTGAATGCGGAATTGCTTAATTATTTTAACGATAAACATCAGGTCAATTATCAATTTATTGAAGATGATTTACCTCCGAAGCTTCAGGATTATCAATTAGTTGCAGGAACGGCGGAAGTGCGAGAAATCTTGCCGCGGGAATTGGAAGTGATAGATTTTTAAAGTTTTATGAAAATCTCCGTACATATTAAACCAAACTCTCGCCATCGTGAGGAAGTTGTGAAAAATGACGACGAAACGTTGACGGTTTATACCAAAGCCCCGGCAATTGAAGGTCGAGCCAACGCGGCGGCTATTAAATTATTGGCAAAACATTTTAAGGTTGCGTCTTCCAAAGTTAAATTAGTGCGCGGTGCAACTTCAAAATATAAGATATTTGAGATTGATTAAGTTTACGGATAAACGGCGCCCGGTGTCATATCGCCGATTAAATTTTGTACCGTTACGAATGAATAGCCTTGTTGTTTGAGTGAGTTAAGGACACAAGGAACAGCATTCACGGATGTCGGATGAATATCGTGCATTAAAATCACAGCTCCGTTGCGAGCGCCAGCGACAGCCCTTGAACAGACGATTTCGCTATTACGATCAGCCCAGTCGCGCGTATCGACAGACCAAACAACTGCCGACATTCCGCGTTGACGGAATTGCTCCAAAACCGCTCGATTAAACGCGCCATATGGTGGACGTATGATATTAGGTTTGGTGCCGACGGCTTGTTTTATGGCGTTATTTGTCTGGTCAATTTCATTAGCGAGCTGCTCCGCCGAGACCTTATTCAACTCTGGGTGTGACCAAGAGTGATTGCCTAATTGATGTCCGCGCGACTGCATACGGCGTAATGTGTTAGCGCGTGCTGAAACTTTGCTGCCGATTAGGAAAAATGTCGCCTTGGCGTCGTACTTATCCAATATGTCCAACAGTTTTTCGGTGTATGGTCCAGGTCCGTCATCAAAAGTTAGAGCAATTGTTTTATTTGCAACGATAGGCGTTGGAGTTGCGGGCGCCGGTTTTGGTTTTTCTGCAGGTTTGGGAATGTTGGCGAATTTTCTCGCCGTTGGGTTTTGCAGATATTTAGAGACGGAGGAAATTGGTACGGTAATTGTCAATTCGCCGTAAGATGATGGCAGTAGCGACGCCTGACCGAGCGGCCAAGCCAATGAATTGCCGTCGTTGGTGATGATAAAGTTAGACAAAGCTTCTTTATTTATGATTTCATTCAGGTCAATTTCTGGCTGCTGGCGTTGCTTGATGATCTGAGAAATATTATCTTTGGCAGCAGATACGATTGCTTCGACGGCTTCATCGGACTGTTCTGTAAAGTCAGCTAAGCTGACGACTTCGCCAGATTTTTTGTCGAAAGTCCAAAATTGCGTCATTGATGCTGGATGTGCGCCGTTCATATCCTGCTTAATATTGACGACAATCGACAGTGCTTCTGAAGTGTTGTATGTGACTTGATAGCTAATCGTTTCGGTCATTGGTTTATCAAATACGGTTGCCAGTAAAACCGTATTTTGAAAATCGCGATCAATTTTATCAATCGACTCGCTAATTAAGCGATTAATCTTTTCATTTTCCGTGATCGGATATTCAATTGAAACTTTTTCCCGTTTGTTATCTCTTATGACGAACTTTGAGCGAATGCCAGAATATTTCGAGTCGGCAAAATAATACTTTTCGTCAGATGGCGCAGTCGTTTGTCGCGAGTGTGATTGATTGAGGAAATATATCCCAAATAGCCCTGCCGAAAATAGCAATATCAAAAACGGTATGATAATAAATAGTTTTTTCGATTTTGGTTTTGCTTTTTTTCTCTGAATGCGCATACTATAAGTATAGCACTAGTACTTTGGTTTTGTTATTATTGATAATAAGTAGAGACTAGCTTGATCAAAATTACAACAGAGAGGAATTTACGGAGTGGAACTTGAGCCAATTATAAAAGTTGATAAACTAATTAAAACTTATGATGGAAATAACGTGGTCGACGGCGTGTCGTTTGAAGTTAAAAAGGGCGAGATATTTGGGATTCTTGGTCCTAACGGCGCGGGCAAAACAACAACGCTGGAAATGCTGGAAGCGCTCAGACCAATTGATGGCGGCGTGGCTACAATTGACGGCATAAATGTCGCTAAGAAACCTAAGGATATTAAGAATATAATTGGCATTCAGCTTCAGTCGACGGCTTTCTATGACAAACTGACTTTGCGTGAACAGCTGAAAATGTTTGGAAGTTTGTATGGTCGGACAGTTGATACAGAAGCATTGCTTGCTAAGGTTCAATTGACGGAAAAGGCTAAGAATTATGTCGAGCAACTTTCTGGTGGGCAAAAACAGCGTTTTGCGATTGCTTCGACGTTGGTGAATAATCCAAAAGTGTTGTTTCTGGACGAGCCGACCACGGGGCTTGATCCGCAGGCGCGTAGAAATTTATGGGACTTGATTAAGGAAATTCGCGACGAGGGAATTACGATTCTCTTGACGACGCATTATATGGACGAAGCGGAATTATTGTGCGACCGTCTGGCGATTATGGACAGCGGTAAGATTATTACAATTGATACGCCACATAATCTCATCCAGCAATTATTAGCGCGCGGTTTTAAGAAAGAGCAAGTTGTCGAGCAGGCCAACTTGGAAGACGTGTTTATTGATTTAACAGGAAAGGCAATTCGGGATTAATATGAAAAAATATTGGATTGGGATATTCGGGCAAGTTCGCGCTCAACAGAAGCGTTTCGTTCGAGATAAAATGGCGTTGTTTTTTACCTTTCTTTTTCCACTGATTTTTCTATTAGTGTTCGGGTCAGTTTTTAGCAATAATTCTACCAGTTTTGATATTGCAATCATCAATAATTCACAGACGGAATTTGCTAAAAGTTTCGTTAAAAATGCCAAAGAAAATTCGAAGGATTCGATTCTCAAAATTAAAGACGTTAAAGATATGGATGACGCACGCGAAAAGCTGAAGCGATCAGAGCTCAATGGTATTATTGAGCTCCCGAGTGATTTTGGCACGATAAAAAATAAAGGCAATCATCCTATTCCAACAGGTACGATAAATGTTCTTTACTCCAAAGGTTCTGACCAGGCAGGCGGCACGTTGGTGGCGGTGATGAATCAGATTACCAATAGTATCAATAGTCAGATGGGTCAACCTGAAGCTCCGCTTAAAGCTGTTGGTAAAGCGGTTGGTGATGAACAATTAAAGTCGTTTGATTACATATTTACTGGGTTATTAACTTTCAGCTTGATAAGTATGGGTATTTTTGGCTTGGCTAATCAAATGCCAGCCGAAAAGAAACGTGGCTCGTACCGACGCTTACGTGCAGCGCCGTTTACTTCTGGTCAGTTGATTATCTCTACAGCAATTCATTATACGACGATTTCCTTGCTTAGCTTGGTGATGGTGGTTGTTGCTGGAACGTTGATATTCCACTTTAATATGCGAGGCGACTGGGTATTGTTTGTGGCCATATCTGTATTATCGGCGTTCATGATGGTGGGAATAGGACTATTAATCGCTGGCTGGTCAAAAAACGAAGATCAATCTTCCGCATTGAGTAATTTAATCTCTTTTCCAATGATGTTTTTATCTGGCACATTTATCCCGATTTATCTATTTCCAGAATGGTTGCGAAGCGTTGCTCAATTTGTGCCCATAACGCCAGTTACGGATGGATTCCGGTTAATCATGACCGAGCATGCAACTTTTATGGAAGTTTTGCCACAATTCGGTATCATTGCGGCTTGGACTTTTGCTGTCTATTTCTTAGCCATTAAGCTATTTAGGTGGGAATAACTATTCAAGGATAGTGAAACAAATAGAAAACGTTACGCTTATCGTAAGCGGGTGTTTGATATTTTTATAATGGGAGTTGCTCAATTCTGCGCGACAAATCAAATAATTATTCGACGCCGCCAGCCTTAAGAATGCTTTTCAGTCCGTTTTCGCCGCCAACGAATCCGCTGGTTTGGTAGTCGTTAATAACCATATATGGCAAGCCGTTCACGCCAAGCGACAGGGCTTTTTGTGTATTATTATCAATTTCTTTTTGGTGCGATTTTTTAGTCATACAATCGGAAAATTGCGATTCATTCATGCCGACATTTTTGGCGGAAGTCAGGAAATATTCCAGCGGAAGAGCAGGGATTTTTTTCGGCACAGCAACGTTTTTTACACCAATTCCTTTATCAAAGTAATCGCTTTTAATGCGCGGGACGATATCGTGGGTGTACTGCCAATATTTATCTTGATCGGCGGCACAAAATGCAGCATGGGCGCCAGTTTCGGTATTGTTGGTCATTTCTTTTAATAGCGTTACTACGCGATGCTCATAACGAACTTTTCCGGATTTAATATAGTCATTTTTGAAGAATTCTGTGCTGGTTGCGGCTTCGACCTCGGCGCAAAATGAACAAAAATAGTCAGTATAATCAATGAATACGTTTTTCGCGTCAGCGGATCCTTGTGACATTTTTTCATTCCACGGTTTATTATCGCCAATGTGACGATTCGGCGGGCGATTGACAATTCCATAAATAAACAAAGCCACAATTCCCACGATTACAATTCCCGAAAGAACCCAAATAAGCGCTATGCCTGATGATTTTTGTCGATTCATATTTTCTCCTGTTTAGATAATTCTGTGTACATAAAAATAATTTGACCTGATTTATATAGCGAGAATAAACTGAGCAGTAAAGCCAACAAAAGGATTAATGTACTGGCGATATTTGCGGCGGTAGCGGCAGCAGCTCCCGAGAAAAATAGGGTTACAATTGGCAAGATTAGTGATGTTCCGCAGGGAACGCAGCCGAGTCCAACTGTTGCGGCAATTGATGCGATTCCGCTTAGTCCGACTTGTCGAGATACAGTTTTTTCATTGTCGCGATTATTCTTTGCTGTAACAATTACAGCAGCGATCGATATACCTTGAAGAATTGACACTATCATAAGCAGCGCACCATTTAGTGAAATGAAACTTTGCTTGAAAATGTTTATAATCATCGAACCGAGCAGCGCGATTTTATCGAAAATCGGCAATCGTGATGTCATTAGCGGTCCGTAAAAATTGGCGTTGATTGCGAAATAAATTATCACGGCGAAGGCGACGGTCGCGACAATTGTTATTAGGAAGTATTTCGGTAAACCAAGCATTCTGCCGACTCCTAAAAGCGCTGATTTGATGGTTAGTTTGTAGTGCTTATCGTTGTAATTCATTGTGGTAGTTGCGCTATAAAGTTTGCTGGTGTATTATTACGATCTTTCTTTAGTTCGTAAATAACCTTTGTTGGCCATGGAATATTATCGATTTTGAAGTATTTTTGTAAATGTGGCAAATAAGCTTCATCGAATTCATTCTGCGACTGTGTTATTTTGTAGCCATGTGGCGCACAAATCCATTTGTGAATAAGGTGGTCCACGATAACGTACGATTCTTTTGATTCGCGTTCAAGTGAATCTAATCCCCAAACCGCATGAAACATGATTTCGTAAATAGTTTGACTATTTGCCTTGTAGATGTACGGAACGATAGGATTGTCATTATCGTCGCAAACGATAGTAGGCATGCTGATCACTGAATTTTTAACAAGCGCTTTGACCCATGTGTAAACTTCATCGTTGACATCTTCGGATACTACTTCGATAGACGTGACTAGGCTTGAAATCTCGCCGGGACCCCAATCACGGATGATAATGGTGCCGTCAGGCTTAAGTGCTCTATCTAGCATTGCGAACGTTTTAGTGCGCTCAGGTCGAGATAGATAGC
>CAUTWR010000024.1:0-6097 GCA_963542105.1 uncultured Candidatus Saccharibacteria bacterium
CTGATGATCAAGCAAAGTCGAACGGCACTGTTGCGGCACCAGTTGACCCAGCAAGTCTGACTATTTGTGACGGTTGCGAATAATATGTCGTCATCGCGCAAATATATATTTGTTACGGGTGGCGTGTTGTCTGGTGTAGGCAAGGGGATTACTGCCGCTAGCATTGGCGCTGTTCTTCAAGCTAAAGGTATCTCTGTTTCGGTCCAAAAATGTGATCCATATTTGAACGTTGACGCTGGACTATTAAACCCAAAAGAGCATGGCGAATGTTTTGTGACAAAAGACGGTGCTGAAACCGACTTAGATTTGGGCCATTATGAGCGTTTTTTGGATTTGGAATTAACGCAGAAAAATGCAACATTATCCGGCCGATTATTGCGTGATTTGATTACAGACGAGAGAGCTGGTAAATTCGGCGGTCAAACAGTACAAATGGTCCCTCATTTAACCAATTCTATTAAGAAGGCTATTCATCTGGCCGCTGAAGGTGACGTTCATATCGTAGAGATCGGTGGTACGGTTGGCGACTACGAAGGGCTCAGTTTTATTGAGGCTATTCGAGGATTCGCCCTAGATGTTGGTCGCGAAAATTGTCTATTTGTTCATGTCGTATATGTACCGTTCTTAGAGACGTCGCATGAATATAAGACAAAACCCGCTCAAAACGCTTTGGCTGATTTGCGTGGTTTTGGAATTATGCCCGATGTCGTGGCAGTTCGTACGGAAGGCCATGATAAACCGCCGCGTAGTATTGGTGAGAAAATTTCTATTTCCTCTGGTATTCGCAGCGAAGGAATCGTAATGATGCCAAATGTCGATACCGTATATGAAGTTCCACTAACGGTGTATCGCGATTTAGGCAAGCTACTTGGCGAATTTACTAATAATTCAGTTGAGCCAGATTTACGACGTTGGCAACATTTAGCTAAGCGAGATACGTCAGAGTATGCTAAGCGCGTTACGGTAGGTTTGGTTGCTAAATATATAGATAATTCCGACACATATCTATCTGTAACAGAGGCACTTAAATCTGCGGCTTGGGCGAACAAAAGTGAGATATCTATAAAATGGATTAATGCTGAGACTGCAAATGAAGCAGATTTTGACAGTGTTGATGCTATTGTTGTTCCGGGGGGATTTGGATCTCGTGGTGTAGAAGGTAAGATTGCTGCTGCAGAATATTGCTTAATGAAAGACAAGCCATATTTGGGTATTTGTTTGGGAATGCAGGTAGCAGTTATTGCTGCGGCGCGTTTGGGGGGTTTGACAAACGCTAATAGCGAAGAATTCGGTGCTGATTCTGATAACAACGTAGTGTATATTATGGATGGCCAGCAAGGCAAAGAGTCTACAGGAGGGACTATGCGTCTTGGAGATTATGTAGCCAACCTAAAGCCAGGTTCTGCTATTTCCAAGACATACAATGTAGTTGAAGTAGTTGAACGTCATCGTCATCGATATGAAGTGAACCAAAAGTTTATTCAAGAAATTGAACAAGGAGGTTTGATTGTCTCTGGAACTTCACCAGATGGTAAGTTGGTAGAATTTGTTGAGGCACCAGCCCATCGATATTTTGTAGCAACGCAAGCACATCCAGAATTTAAGTCACGACCGTTTCGTTCACATCCGTTATTCTTTGGTTTGATTAGATCTATATTGACAAAATAAAAATAATGTGATATCATTTCATTGTATAAAAAATTAAAACAAAAAGGAATAAAATGGCTGAAGAAAAAGATATTCACGGACTTACTGAAAGTGTGTTAAGTCATGATGATATGTCGGCGTTGACTTACGTATTACAGCACGTTAAGGGCGCGAGTCCAAGTTCGGCGACGAAGCTTAGCTTGGAATTAGAAGAGCTTGACGAAACAGCGTAGAGATTTAGCTAGATAATAATCCACCTCTGTTGTATACTGGACAGTATGGAACAGATTATTTCTCAAGTAGTGAAGCAACTTTTTGATCAAGATATATCGGTACAATTAACGCGTCCTGATCCGAAGTTTGGTGACTTTGCTACAAATGTGGCGTTGCAATTGGCTAAGCCGCTAGGGAAGAATCCGCGTGAAATTGCGGAGATGATTGCTGAAAATCTGCGCAAGGAAGAAGAGTTTAGTGAAGTAAGTGTGGCTGGTCCAGGTTTTATCAATGTAAAACTGAGCGATCAATCCGTTCTAAATTCTTTGAAAAAAGAGCCAACGACGAAGCGCGCTGGTCAGACGGTTGTAATTGAAACCAATTGCCCGAATCCATTTAAGGCTATGCACATCGGACACGCTTTGAACGCGATTTTGGCGGACACGATGGCTAACTTGCTGGCGGTTGATGGCGCAATTGTGCATCGAGTGAGTTATCACGGTGATGTCGGAACACATGTTGGTAAAAGTATGTGGGCGATTTTGCGTGAGATTGACGGCGATGTAAATAAATTGAACGAAATCCCAGCTGATAAGCGAAATGAATTTATGAGTCGCATGTACGTTGAAGGTGCGCGTGCGGCGAAAGAATCTCCAGAGGCGAAGGCAGAAATTGATGAACTAGCTAAGCAATCATTCGTCCTGGATGATCCGCTATATAAGCAAGTTTACGAAATCTGTAAAAGTTGGAGTTTTGACGAAATTGACTCTAATGTTGGGCGACTTGGAAACGTGCCGATTGAGCGACGTTACGTTGAGAGCGAAACTGAAGAATTGGGAAAATCTTTGATTAAAGAGAAAACTCCAGAGGTGTTTACCAAATCTGACGGTGCGTATGTTTTTAAGGGTAGCAAATACGGCGCGTTTGATAATGTATTCATCGGATCTCATGGCAATGGTCTTTATGGGGCGCATGATATGGGATTGATTCAGTTGAAATATAAGGACTACCCGAATTTGGACTTGTCAATTACGGTAAACGGCGAGGAGCAAGCAGCATACTTCCGTGGCGTGATTGCGGCTAGTGAATTGTCGATTCCGGCCTTGAAAGGAAAATTGTTCAATTACGCGACTGGCTTGGTCAAATTGACAACTGGAAAAATGAGTTCTCGAACAGGTGAGGTTGTTACAATTGGCTGGCTGTTCGATGAGTTTAAGAAGGCAATTGAAAATGCTGGCGGCGAACCAACTGACGACGTGATTGCTGGCGCGCTCCGTTATCAATTCTTGAAAGTGAAGATCGGCGGCGACGTCATATTTGATATTAATGACGCGGTAAGTTTGACTGGTAATACGGGAAGCTACTTGCAGTATGCGCATGCCCGGGCACGAGGTATTTTAGCTAAATCCGATAAAGAGATTGCCTTTCCGACAGAGTTGTTTGACGAGGATAAGATGCTGGTCAGAAAGTTGAGTGAGTATGTGGACGTGGTTGATCGTGCTAAGGAAAGTTTGGAGCCTCATCACATTTGTACGTATTTGTTTGAATTGGCGCAGGAATTTAATCGATATTACGAAAAAAATCAGGTTATTGGCAGCGACAAAGAAGCGCATCGCGTAGGAATCGTGGCAATTTACGCCGATATTCTTAAGGCTGGACTGGCTATTTTGGGAATCGTAGCACCAGAACGGTTGTAAAATATACTATATTAGTATATAATATGAACTCGTGAATGAACGACTGAGTAAACAATTAGACGAGCAACCATATACATCATTTTATGATCGATATTTATCTGCTCAGCTATTAACTCCGAGAAGTGATATAGCAGAGAAAAGAGGCATTAATCGAGAACTCTTATTAGAGTCAGAGAAGCTTTGTGATATAAAAAATGCGTATGAAAAGTCAGATAAGACGTTTGATGATATAGCGGAGGCTGCTAAATCTGTTGCAGAACTTGTTTGCGAAACACTTAATTTTAGGTCAACGGGTAATTTTTCAAGTCTGCTTGAAGCGGTAAATATCGCCAAAGACGAAGCTGCTAATTGTTATGGACACACAATCGTTGCGTCAGAATGTTTAGAAAAATTAGGAATTGAACATTTCATTAGTTATGCAAATCAACACACGTTCATCACGCTATTTGATCGTAGTAGTAATAGGTCGTTTATAATAGATGTTTTGACAGAGGAGCTGCGCTGTGAAATGACTGACGCCATTGGTTTTGATGGAATAGATCCGGTTGAGCAGTTGTATTATGGTGAACTCAGAGCTAATAGTGCTTTATATACAGATTTATTATTGCAGAAATTGCCTTCGTCCGTTAATAGAAGTGATTTTGTAGCTCGACGGGAATGGTTGATGTTCTCAGATGGTATGAAATATCGAGATGACTACGGAAGAAATGCACGACTACAGATGCTTACTCTGCCGTCTATTCCAGGTAGATTATTATTGCTAGATGAATATAATGCTCGAATTGATCAATTGAATGGACGATATAAAGAGGCTGCGGATAAAATAGTAGACTTGTCTGGTATATATTTGGATGTTGATTCTCGGAATGATTTGAAAGAGGCGGGTAAATTATGTAGAGAATTAATAAAACAAGACAGTGGGGATTTAGCCATTCAAGTAGCGTCCGTGGTAAATGATAGTTTGTCGCCGGAGGATTTTTCAAAGAACAGGCTGTTTCTTCCTGATGTTATGCGTAAAGTAGCTAAACATAATAGAGATATTAACTTATTAAATGAAGCGATTAGGTTGTATAAGGAAATTATTAATAGTAAATCTAAGTATGATAGGTTGTACAAGGAAAATATTAATAGTAAGCCTAAGTATGATAGTTTGGCTGTAGGGAAGTTAAGAGCTGCCGAAAAGCTACTGAGGTCTATGAAGGCTGCTGGTGAGATTGCGTGCGATGCCACGTGTGATAAAATTAGTGAATAATATCTAATAAAAGGAGTTTTATGGTAGCGAAATCTACTGAGTCAAAAAAACCAACAAATAAGGGTGTAAAAGCAGCGAAAGCATCAGCTAAAAAACTAACTGCTAAGAGTATTAAAACAGTCACGAAAGTTGCTACCATTAAAGAAAAGAAAATTGTAGGCACGGCTATAAAAGACACTCACATGGGTGGTTTTGTGAACTTTATTCGTGAGCAGGGCGTTGTTGGTTTGGCTGTTGGTTTGGCGATTGGTACTGCGGCTGGCGATACGGTTAAAAAGTTGGTGACAGCATTCATCGATCCGTTAGTACAGTTGATTGTTGGCTCTCAACAAGGTTTACAATCAGCTTCATTCACGGTTGAAGTGGCTGGGCGCAAGGGTGAGTTTTTATATGGCGCATTCGTTAGCTCGTTAATTACGTTGATAGCCGTTGCATTTGTTGTATATGCAATCGTTCACTTTTTGAAGCTAGACAAATTGGACAAGAAAAAAGACTAGCACATCTAACTAATAAGAGTACCAACAGATTCTCCGCGAGCTGCGCGGGCGATATTTCCGTCTGTTAGCAGGTCGCAAATGACGACTGGAATATGTTCGTCCATCGCTAATCCAATTGCTGCTTTATCCATAACGGCAATGTTAGGATTTGTCAGGGCTTCCTGGTAAGTCAAATGGTCAATTTTTACGGCATCAGGGAATTTCATAGGATCTTTATCGTAAACTCCGTCAACCTTTGTTGTTTTAATTACGGCATCACATTGCATTTCTAGTGCTAAGTTTAAGGCTGCGGTATCGGTGGTCAAGAACGGCCGGCCAGTGCCACAAGCCACAATGACAATGCGATTTTTCTTAATATGGCTAATTGCGCGTCGGAAAGTATAGTGGTCGACAAATTGATTCACTTCGACCGTAGACAGTGCACGAGTTGGCAGACCTGCGTCATTTAATACATCAGCCAGGGCAATGGCATTCATCAGCGTAGAAAGCATGCCGATATTATGTGCGGAAACTGGCTGGATTCCGTGACCGATAATTTGATTGCCACGAACATAATTGCCGCCGCCAACCATAATGACAATCTCAGCGCCGTCTTCTAATGCTGGTCTAATTTGTTCAGCGATCCAGCGGGCACGTTTTGGGTCAAATCCACTGACGAATTCGCCTTGAAGTTGTTCACCGGAGAGTTTGAGGAGAATACGTTTGGTCATGACACCAGTGTATCATAGCGCGCTTGAAAATAACATAAATGCAAAAGGGAGGCGGCAGTGTAATACAAATTGCGATTTGCT
>CAUTWR010000025.1:0-6031 GCA_963542105.1 uncultured Candidatus Saccharibacteria bacterium
AAAGATTCCAAAGGGTGTTCTGCTAGTTGGTAATCCAGGTACGGGTAAGACGATGCTAGCCCGGGCTGTTGCTGGCGAGGCTGGCGTACCATTCTTCTCAATCTCTGGTTCTGAGTTCGTGGAAATGTTTGTTGGTGTTGGTGCTAGCCGAGTACGAGACCTATTCTCTAAGGCTAAGAAAAATTCTCCATGTATCATCTTCATTGATGAGATTGATGCCGTGGGTCGTAAGCGTGGCTCTGGTATGGGCGGCGGTCATGATGAGCGCGAGCAAACTCTGAACCAGATTTTGGTGGAAATGGATGGTTTTGATGGCGAAACGAATGTTATTGTTTTGGCAGCAACCAACCGCGCAGATGTCTTAGATCCAGCTTTGCTTCGCCCTGGGCGATTTGACCGACGTGTAACTATTACATTGCCAGAGCGTAAAGATCGTGAAGCAATTCTGAAGGTTCACTTTAAGAAAAAGCCAACTGACGAAACTGTTGATCTTGATAAACTAGCAGCGAAAACCGCAGGTTCGTCTGGCGCGGATTTGGCAAATATGGCAAATGAGGCTGCAATTATTGCCGCACGTCGCAATAAGAAGAAGATTACGAATGACGAATTAACTGAGGCGTTTGAGCGCGTGGCAATTGGTCCAGAGCGCAAGGCTAAGGTGATGAACGATCACGAAAAAGAATTGACAGCTTATCATGAGGCTGGTCACGCAATTGTTGGTCACGTCTTGCCTGATTCCGATCCAGTCCACAAGGTTACGATTATTCCACGTGGCGGTACCGGTGGAGTAACATGGTTCTTGCCGCCAGAAGATAAGAGTTACACCAATGTTTATGAGTTTAAGGATATTTTGGCTCGGGCAATGGGCGGACGAATCGCTGAGCAATTGATTTACGGCGATGACGGAATCACTACTGGAGCTGGTTCGGATTTGCGAAAAGCGACTGAAATTGCCCGCGATATGGTGATTGAGCAAGGAATGGGCAAGGGCTTGCGCGATCAAGTATTCCATGAAGATAACGGCGGCTTGATGTTCGATAAAATGACCAGAGAGCGTCCGTATTCTGATGAGACTGCGAAGATGATTGATGAGGAAGTCGCGCAATTAATTACCGAAGCTAAACATCGTGCAATGTTGGTGTTGAAAGAGAATCGTTCGTTCCTTGATAAGTTAGCCGAGGCCCTACTGAAGGAAGAAACTTTGGAAGAATCTGAGGTTGACGAGATTCTTAAAGGCACAAAATTACCAAAAGAAGCTAAACTGCATTCGTAAAATACTATGGGGCGCGTTCGTAGTACAGTTACGAAAATAAATCAGCGGCTTAATGTGAAATTGGCTGCTACGATCCTGGCGGGCTCGACGTTGTTGTCGAGCTTGTTGGGATTTTTCCGTGATCGTTTGCTTAACTCCGCCTACATGCCAAGCGAAAATGGAGCGCTGGCAGGATACCCGGTTGGGCTAGATGCTTATACGGCAGCTTTCATGGTGCCAGATTTTATGTTTGCGGTGCTGGTTTCTGGTGCGCTTAGTGTGACATTCATTCCAGTTTTTAATGAGCGCTGGGTCAAGGGCAATAAGCAGTCGGCTTGGCAAATTAGCTCTAGCATGATCAATTTTATGGCGCTAATAACAATGGCAGCGTCAGTGCTTATCATCGTTTTTGCCGATCCGTTGATGAAGTATTTAATTGCACCTGGTCTTAGTGAGTCTGGTCATGCTTTGGCGGTTAGTATGATGCAAGTGATCGCAGTTAATCCGTTTATTTTTGCGGTTGCGGCGGTGATTGCTAGTATTCAGCAGGCGGTCGGGCGATTTATGTTCTGTGCGCTAGCGCCAATGCTGTATAACGTCGGTATTATTATCGGTACGGTGTGGTTTACCGGCGGCGTCAATTTATTCGGCTGGCAGATTTTTGATGGTGGCATTATGGGCGTGGCGCTAGGCGTGGTTTTGGGTTCGTTCCTGCAATTGATCGTCAGCGCGGTTGGCTTGGCTGGACTTGGGTTTGATTACAATTTCAAGATTTATTGGCGAAACAAGGGTTTTAGAAAAGTCCTATCTTTGCTGCCAGCGCGCTCAGTTGATCAAGGAATGGATTATGTGGTTAGTTTGGTTGAGGTCAATTTGGCTTCGCGTTTGGTCGATGGAACGGTTAGGGCGTACCAACAGGCTTTGACTCTTCATATGATGCCGATCAATCTTATTGGTGTGGCGATTTCAAATGCCGCTTTTCCGCAATTAACTGAGCATTTGGGTGAAGGTCGAAACGACCTATTTCAAAAAGACCTGTGCTCCCTGCTGAGAATTATTTTTTGGATGGCACTTCCGGTGTCGGTGGTGATTTTCTTTACCAGGGGATACGTTGTGCACTTTATTAGTAATGGTGGTGATCAGCTGATTGCTGGAATTTTGGGTTGTTTGGTCGTAGCAATTTTATTCCGGACTATTTACCACATGGCCGCGCGAGCATTTTACGCCCGCCAAGATACGAAAACTCCGCTGTATATTTCAATTTTCTCGATTACTTTGAATATTATTTTAGCAATTGTTCTATCAATGGTCTTGAAAATGGGCGCGTATGGATTGGCTTGGGCTCAATCGACAGTGGCGGTTTTGGAGGTGGTTGTGCTTTTGGCGGTTATGAATCGTCAAATGCCAAAATTATTCGACATGGCGTTTGTGCGGGCGATTTTTAAGATGATACTCGCTGGAATTATTACGGGTGTAGTTTGTTATATTGGTGTGTTGGTTTTGCCATTTCGTTACCATGACGACAGCTTCTTTAGCGCTTTTCCGAAATTCGTTATCATTTCAATGGTTAGTTTTGGGGTATACGCTATGGCTTCGAAGTGGTTGAAATTGCCAGAAATTGATCCGATCTTATCGCGATTGAAGAAAGTGTTATTTGGACGATTGGAGTTTAAGGGCTAATGGAAAATATTCGGAATTTTTGTATTATTGCTCATATTGATCACGGCAAGTCTACGCTGGCTGATCGAATGATGGAGATGACTGGGACGGTAGAAAAGCGCGAGATGAAGTCGCAGTTGCTGGATTCGATGGATTTGGAGCGAGAAAAAGGCATTACTATTAAGTTGGCGCCGGTGCGAATGCAATATAAAAATGTTGATCTGAATTTGATTGACACTCCGGGGCATGTCGATTTTAGCTATGAAGTTTCGCGTAGTTTGCAGGCTTGCGAGGGCGCGATATTGGTGGTTGATGCCAGCCAGGGAATTCAGGCGCAAACATTGTCGAACGTTTATCTGGCGATGGAGCAGGATTTGACGATTATTCCGGTCTTGAATAAGGTTGATTTGCCGGCTGCTGATGTGCCGCGAGTATCTAAACAGGTGATCAATTTACTTGGCTGTGATGAAAGTGAGATTATTCATATCTCTGCTAAAACTGGTCAAAATGTCGATCAGGTTTTGGATGCAATTGTTGAGCGAATTCCATCACCAACTGGTCATCCAGATGATCCGACTAGGGCGTTGATTTTTGATAGCTATTATGATGATTATCGTGGTGTGATTTTATACGTCAGGGTGGTTGATGGGCGAATTAAAAAGAGTGAATCTATTTATATGATGGCAACTGACGCGAATGGCTTGGCACTGGAAGTCGGACATCTTAACCCAGCCATGCAACCCGACCCTTCGCTTGAAACTGGCGAAATTGGCTATATTGTGACAAACCTGAAGACGACACGCGATGCGCGGGTGGGTGATACGGTAACGTTGAAGAAGTATGTAGGCTAGCGATGATTGATGTTTGGTTTGATTGTCGTCAAGACGCTAATGGTAAAGATCCAGATCAGTACAGCCTGACGTTAAAGCACTATCACGCTGAGTTGTGGACTAAACCACTGCCTGATGGTCGTCAACTGACCATGTTGGATCAGGGAGCGTACTTGATAGCCAGTGATGGTCAGTGTCAGATTCCTGTTTCGAGCGATAATATAGTAGCCACCTTTGAAGCTTGGAAGCGTAATAAGTTGATTGTTGAACAGACTTCACGAGATGTTCTAGTGGCAATAGATAATATTGATTGGCGTATTGGTTCAGAAATTATCTTCCCCAGCGAATTACGCGGCGGTACGCAAACCATCAATCGTGCGAGGGGTTGGAATCGCAAAATTGGTGATCGATTTGACCTGACTTTAGAATGTATTGCCCGCTGGTATCGGGGTGAAGATAGTCCGCTGGTTGATGTCTTTGATCGTTATCGTGACTTTTTCGAGTGGTTTGGTGATTTTCGGGGCTATGTCGATTTTTTCTTGTTGCAAGATTTTGTTGATGACGAATACCAAGTTAACATACTAACAGATTTTGATAATTTCCAATCGTCACCGTTGCCTCAGACCGTTGAGCAGTACACAGCATATCTGCGGGACTTGACTGACACGCTAACGCTGCGAGCTAAGCGTATTGAGCGGTATACTAATTAGTAGAATCGTTTCACAAAGCCGATAGCTGTTTTCAAGGAGACGGGCGGTACGGTGACATTAAGCAAATACTGTAATTGACTATAAAAAATTTCCGTCAGTAAAATTTACTAAATAGATAAATAACCAGTGTTTGGTCGTAAAGATAAAACATGCTAATATACTTGACATGAAAGAATCAAAGGGATTTTTCTGGCGTCAGCAGAATTGCCTGGCTGCGAGTGCAGAAGCTGAATAGTTAATCCTGGATGTTTCACGGGGGTCATCTAGTTTAGCGACTTGCTATGTTTATATTCCATCAAGTGTAAGTTAACTAAGATTAAAGAAGGAGAAACCATGGATCCACAAACAGTCAGTCTAACTGAATTACAAAAACATCTCGATCAAACCTGTAAGGAGAAAGGTTGGGATAAAAATTCTGTTACTGAAGTATTCTTATTGTTTACCGAGGAAGTTGGCGAGTTGGCGAAAGCGATTCGCAAAGAGACGGGATTTAAGGGCGAGAAGAAGCCTGACAATCACGACAATCTGCGCGAGGAGTTTGCGGACGTGTTGAATTATTTGATGGAATTGGCAAATCGGTTTGACGTCAATTTGGCGGAAGTGTATTTTGAGAAGCACAAGATCAACCAGACACGGCAGTGGAAATAGTATATACTAGTACTGAAAAGCGCAGATGAGATAAGATAATAAAATGCGCGGGTTGGTGATACAGTAACACTGGGGAGATATTTTAATTAAGATGAGCGACTTGCCACCAATTAGATTTGCTAATGGAGCTTGCCTTGTTGCAAACGAAGTGACGGCTCCTTCTGGAGTGAAGAGAATAGTTTTTGGAGATGATCCAGAAAAACCCATGGCTCGTCTTGGCTATAGAGAAGTTGGCAGAAAGGCTTGTTTTGCGGGTATGCTATTTAAGAATGCTCCAGACGAATATAAGGCGGGTACGTCAATATTGTCATACTTTTTTGAAACAGCAATTCCTGAATTGGGACTTCACCCGGGAGAAACTTCAAAAATACATAAACCTGTTATTGCTTTACTTCTGGCTAGATATGGGTTGGAAGCCGACACAACTTCGGAATATTGGTCTCGTGCTGGACTATTGGTGCAACGAGTAGGAATATCAAGGAAACACCCTCAGCTACATTTCTGTGAAGGAAACGAAGAAGAATTCGAGGGCGAGCAATATCAAAGATTTTATGATATTGTGCCAAATAGAGAATTGCCGTTCTTATATCCTTTAGAATCTCCTTCAAAGCAGGTTGATGTACATACTTCGTATACTCCATAGTCACAAAACCCTGCCAATACAACGGCAATGAGCGTTTAACATAACTGTCTAGTTGTAGATAATGGTACAATTGTTAGTGAATGTCTAAGGTAATTGAAAAGTTGAACCTGAGCGATTCGGCGCTACAGTTAGAGTCAGAAAATTCGTCGGTTTTGGGCTATGATGGGTAAAAATATAAAAGCCTTGATTGAACTATGACCTCAAAAGAAAATATCCTTAGTAAATGGTGTATGATATCGTCGCGTACATTGCTTGAACACCCGAGACTCACTGTGGTAGAGGACACGGT
>CAUTWR010000026.1:0-5833 GCA_963542105.1 uncultured Candidatus Saccharibacteria bacterium
GCTATTTAGTAAAAATTACAACCTATTTTTGCTATAATCAGATACAGTATGAAATTTGCCTCAATGCGCGACGCCACTTATTTTTTGGACGAGTTAATCGCCCATCCGCCCGAAAAACATAATCGGCTGGTATATGTAGCGCATATTCTGAAAACCCTTGGTAGTCCGCAAAATCAAATTCCCGCTATCCACATCGCTGGCACCTCCGGCAAGGGTTCGACTGCTTATTATGCTACCAGTTTACTGAACCGGGCTGGCTATACCACCGGTACATTAGTGTCGCCGCATATTGCCAGCGTCGCCGAGCGCTCGCTCATCAACGGGCAGCCGCTGCCTGAACAAGAATATTTGCATTATTTTCAAGCGTTTGCCAATCTTTACGTAGTACACAGCCTGCATCTATCGTATTTTGAATTTTTGACGATTTTTAGTTTTTGGCTATTTAAGAAAATAGACGTTGATTATATCATAATTGAGGTTGGGATTGGCGGTCGGCTAGATACAACCAACGTGATTTTCCGTTCGCCAACTGTACGCGTCATCACTGATATTGGACTAGACCATATGGAATTATTAGGCAATACTCTGACAGAGATCGCCCAAGAAAAAGCTGGTATTATCCATCAAAGCGATTCGGTCGTGATGAACCGACAAGCTTCTGAGATTGAAACGATTATTCGGCAACATACAGAGTCACAGCACTCACAGTTCTCTATTGCTTCGCCAATTATTGACGATTTTTTGAAAATACTGCCGGATTTTCAGCAGCGGAATTGGACATTGGCGTACCGCGCCGTTGAAAAGCTACTGGCGCTAGATAAAAAGCTGCCTCTGCCAAAAGAAGCTCTGAAAAAATCTGTACATATCACTATTCCCGGACGGTTAGAGAAGTGCAATGTTGATGGAGTTAACATCATATTTGATGTTGCACATAATCCCCAGAAAATCCACGTCTTGATTGATTCATTACGAAAAATATATCCAGAGAAAAAGCCTGTTTTCGTGGCAGCATTCGGGCAGAATAAGCAGTTGTCGTTGGCGAAATCACTCGCCATGATTGACAACTTGGCACAGCTGACTTACGCCACCACGTTCAGCGCCGATTACGGTAAAAACCACCGCAACGTACCGCCAGAAGCCATCCGCCGTGTTATGAAATCTGCAGTCGAGATTGAGTACAATCCAGACAGAGCTCTCACAAAAGCCATCGAGAAAGCTCAGCAACTTGATACGTACGTCGTTGTTGCTGGGTCGTTTTATTTGGTGAGTGAATTTGCAGCAAGGTAGGTCATTATAATGTTCGGAAGAATTTAACAAAAATATCTTCTAGCTTTTCCTGCTGAGCCACACCGCTTGCCATAAATTGTTTGGCACCAGGCGTTGCGTTTACCTCTATTACGCCGTATTCGCTATCTGATTGCGTAATATCCTTACACGCCAAATCAACCCCACATATTCGTAAATCAAAGATTCTTGCCACCCTGACAGCTAGATCTCGCCACCGTTGATGCATAACTTCACCGACATCAACTGGCGTTCCTCCTGCTGATAAATTTGATATATCCATCAAACGAACATCTGCGCCTTCCGGTATAATATCGGTCATAGACAGACCCATTTTCCCTAATTTATTCATAATTATAGGTAGCTGCCTTTCAAAATGTATATCTCTACCAGAATCTACCAAGGTCTTATGTTTCAAATCAATTAGCTGTTCTAAATTACTTACTCCATCGCCCTTAACAGAAAAAGGTCGTCTCTCATAGGCATTAACTACCTCATCATCAAAAACCAATATGCGATAGTCAGGCATTTTTAATTCTTCTTCAATGACAGCTACTTTAACACGCTCCTCGTTATACTGATTAAGAAGCTTATCAAGTTCTTCAGCGGTTTCAACTCTAGCTACACCAACTCCTTGAGAACCTCTGCTAGGTTTAACATAGACAGGAAATCCTAAAGATTTATCAATATAGCCAAGGGCTTCTTTTGTGTCACGCATAGAGTGATTAAACTGTTGACGGTCTGATTGACGCAGCATATCCGCCCACCAAGGTAAAAGAAATTCAGAACCTCTTGCACAATCTATGCCATTTTCTCTAAGCAAAAACTTTGTATACCCCTTATCATTAGCTAATTGCTCTGCACTTCCTGAATTAAACCCAGGATCATGTCCATATAAAACTCTGTGTTCTCCAGAATTATACTCAATTGACGCCACATACCCATATTCAGGTTCGATAATAATATCTTTTATCTCTGGTAGCTTACCAGCATTATATGCGTCTATCAAAATATTGATTAAGTACGTATAATGTTCTCTTGTTTCTATACGCTTTTCTGTATGATGTTCGTATATTTCCATAATAACCTCTCAAATATCTCTTGGCGGAAGGAGAGGGATTCGAACCCTCGAACAGATTGCTCCGTTACACGCGTTCCAGGCGTGCCAGTTCAACCACTCCTGCACCCTTCCTTGTTGATAATTATACCACAACTTTATTGCCCCTTATGGTTGCACTTAATCACATTCATTCTCTATAATAAGTCAAAGATGAAAGAAACTATTCCACCACGCATTAGGCTTGTTAATGTCACCAAAAAATTTGGCTTTGGTGATGCTGAGATTCGTGCCTTAGATAACGTCGATTTGACCGTTAAAAAAGGTGAGTTTATCGCTATTATGGGCCCAAGTGGTTGCGGAAAAACTACTTTATTAAACACCCTTGGACTATTAGACCAACCGTCAGAGGGCGAATACTATCTGGACGACGTCGCTGTCGATAATCTTAGCTCACGACGACGCGCCAAAATTCGCTCTAAACACATCGGCTTCGTTTTTCAGAATTTCAATCTTATTCCTCGCCTGACTGTAATTGAAAACGTAGCGCTTCCTCTGACTTATAAAGGACTTGGCAAAGTTAAGCGACTTCAAGAAGCTAGTCGTATTCTGAAGACTTTCCATCTGGGACAACGCGAATATTACATGCCACACCAATTATCTGGCGGTCAGGTTCAGCGCGTAGCAATTGCCAGAGCGTTGGTTAATAGTCCGTCAATTATCTTAGCCGACGAACCAACAGGAAATTTGGATAGCAAATCGAGTCATCTCATTATGGAAGAATTGTCCGACCTACACCGTCGCGGCAATACTATAATTATGGTTACTCACAACCCAGAATTGACTCATTATGCCAGTCGCGTCATCACTATGCTGGACGGAAAAATCGACACTGACGAGCATAAGGAAAAGCGCAAGTTCACTAAGAAGTTAATTGTAGACGACGAAAAAGAAGAAAAACCTAAGAAGCAAAAATCTTCAAAGAAATCGAGGGCGAAAAAATCGTGAAAATATTAGTAAAAAATCATTTTGAGAACGCTACTCAGGCGCTACGAGCTAATCGTGGACGAACATTTTTGACGATTGTAGGCGTAGCTATTGGCATCGCCAGCATCACCATGGTTCTATCTCTAACTGGCGGATTTAATCACCTATTCGGCGACAATTCCAACCAATCATCCATTCCTGTCGCCATTGTTAAGTCTGGCAATCAAAAAGCCGTCCCGAATCTACTGACCGAATCCGACAATACGACGACAGTCAACACATTGACCGAAACGGATGCCAGGGATATAGGAAAAATCGCCAATACGAAAGCCGCGCCGATTGCCTTCCTGCACGCCGAGCTGCGCGCCCGCGAGGGTAAAGTCGATATCCAAAACGCCGCGTTAATCGGCAGTACGGAATCGCTAAAAGACGTCGCCAATTTGCAAATTGCTACTGGGCAATTTATTAACGACATCGGCGGAGTTGTCGTCGGCCAGCAATTGTCGGTCGATTTGTTCGGCACCGAAAGGTCCATCGGAAACGTTATTTACATCCGAAATCAACCATTGACCGTTGTTGGCGTGTTGAAGAATATTGAAAATCCAGCCAGTTATTTGGACGTGAATTTTAATAACGCCGCCATTATTCCATTGTCCGTGATTAAAAAATTCACTCAAGGAACGCCGCAGATTCAGCAAATCATCGTAACTACCAAAGATCATAAAAATCTCAATTCAGTCATAAAATCGGCTGACGATATTTTGAAGAAGAATCATGATAGCGATAAGAATTATCGAATCGTTTCTGGCGAAGAAATCAACGAAAAGAAGTCTAATGTCGCGAGGTTTCTCTCGATAATCTTAACTGTCATCGGCATTATTTCTCTGTTAATTGGTGGAATAGGCGTTATGAACGTGATGCTTGTCAATGTCGCCGAGCGCCAGCGTGAAGTCGGCGTCAGACGAGCCGTCGGCGCCACAGGCTGGGATATTATCAATCAATTCTTAATCGAAGCAGCGATCATCGGATTTCTCGGCGGAATATTGGGCTACGGATTAGGCTTGGCGGGAGCTTATATTGCCAGCTTATACTTGCCACTCACACCTTATATTTATTGGCAAACAGCCGTCTTATCAATTGGACTGTCAATAATCATCGGCGTAATTTCTGGCGTATATCCAGCAGCCCGCGCTACCAGACGCGACCCAATCGAATCTCTACGATATTAAATTAACTAAGTTCCGCTTTCAATTTTTCAATCAACTGAACTGGGCCAGGATTGACTCCATTAAGAATGGCTGTGTAAATACTCGCCGCGTCAGCCAGCACCAAGCCCCACAGTAATTGTTCCATAAGCGTCTTTCCTCGAAGTTCCAGTACGTGCGCCTTTGGTCGCTTACCACTTAACAGTCGGTCGCTCAGCTCCATTCGCTCGCGGATTCTGTCCCGCTCCAAATTGCTACGAATATCAAAAACCGTAAACGGCTTCTCTACAGGATGAGACGACCATCCAATAAATTCATTGTGATTAAATTCTGGATATTGATTCGAGAACGCCAAATTCTTCGCTGATTCATTCCAGCTAATTTTCCACTTATACGCCAGCGGCCAAGTCAATTCACCACCAAAAATAACCAACGTCTTGCCAATTGTTAATTTCGCAATCTGCTTCGCCAAATTATCAGCTTCTGGCGTTTTGGCTGTCCAATTAGATATTTCGCCCGCCAACCAATCAGCACTATTTTTCACCTGATCATACAAATCATTATCAATCACCCAAAAATGTTGCAATAGTTTCAATAATCCTCGCAGATGATAAACCGTCGACATTCGTGGCTGCGCGCCAGTTGGAACTTGGGCGTAAGTTACATTGTCATTTTTCGCTCGCTCAATCAACGCTCCACCAGTCGACATAGCCGCCAAACACGCCTTCTTTTCCAGTGCTTGCTGATAGCAGCTCAGAGTTTCCTCGGTATTGCCCGAATGACTAACCGCGATAACCAACGTTTCCTCGCTCACAAATCCCGGCAAATCATAACCCTTCACCACTTCAAGCGGAATATGCAACCAGCCCGCGGTCAAAACTCGAACCATATCAGCCGCTAAAGCTGAACCGCCCATTCCCGCGATCACGATATTCTTAAAATCTCGGCGTTGATTCACACCTTCGTGGATCGACACTTCATATCGAGTTTGTTCTGGAATATTCAAAACGCCGCTTAAAACGTCGCCTGGATCGTATTGTTTTATCACATTCATATCATCTAACATCTTGCGCTCCTTGATTAACTCATGTTATAGTGTAACATATATAAGCTTAAACAATTTAATATATAAGGTGGGTTATAATGGATTCTCAAGCTAATCAATCATTCAGTGACGACCAAGAACTGGCTAAGGTATTAGCTGGCGTGTCACAAGGTACAGACAATAATTTACAATTCGAAGAGACAAATGCTACAGCTTCACCTGTAATTAATCCTGCAACCATCTCACCAGATCCTG
>CAUTWR010000027.1:0-5807 GCA_963542105.1 uncultured Candidatus Saccharibacteria bacterium
TGACCGACGAAAAAGCTCGTCAGGTTTTGAGCCAAAACGTTGAGGAAATTAAAAAACTGGCTAACCTTAGCAATTCGCTGCTGGATTTGGCGAAATCAGAAAATGCTTTGAATGATCCAGAGTCAATTGATGTGTCTAATATTATTGGTGAGGTCGTAGATCAATATTCTTCAATTGCAAAAGCGAAGCAGGTTAAAATTTTACAGAACGCTCCAGATGGTCAAAAGGTAATTTTGCAAGTAAATGCGGTTCGTCAGATTTTATCAATTTTGGTGGACAATGCTATTAAATACGCGCCGCAAAAGGTCGGTGAAGTAAAGATTTGGGTTAGTCTGAATAAAAATTCTGTGGAATTTATAGTTAAAGATAATGGACCGGGCATTTCGTCAAATGATCAAAAACGCATTTTCGAGAGATTTTATCGTGCAGATTCGGCACGAACTCGGACCGACGCGTCGGGCTATGGCTTGGGGTTGGCAATTGCTAAAACTTTAGCGGATCGCTGTGACTACACTATTCGCATCAAAAGCAAGCCGTCAGCTGGCGCGGAATTTATACTAGTCATTCCAAATTAATAACAGATAGGATGCGTAATTTTTGTTGTATTTTATACAATTATGCTTGTAAAGTGCATTTAGTAATGATACTTACTAAGCGAGTTTAAGTTGTCTGATGTTATAATTTACACATGGAAACATTGCCAGATCGCGATAAATTATTAACCGACAGAGCCTTGCGGTGTGCGGCGACGGAGCTAAACGTTGATTCATCTGAATTACGGATCACGCCAGTAAGTGGCGGCTTTTCGCTTAATCGTCGAGCATTAGTGTCGTCTGGCGATCGAACGATTTTTGTTAAAGAAGTTGATGTTAATTTATTGTCGGATGAGGGCGAGCGGGAACTAGGCTGGCTAAAAAAAGATTATGCAGTAACGCGTTTGTTGCAGAAAACTTATCCGCAATATGTTGCTGATTGGACTGAATTGGCTGATGATGGTTACGTGTTGATGACGAGTAGTTACGCTTCGTCAGACGGGTGGTTGTGGCAACCTCCGACGGACAACTCTGTCGCGGAACGTTATATTTCGACGGTGATAACCGCGGTTCGCGAGTTGGAAAAAATAAAATTGCCGCAGGAGCTGATTGAAGAATTGCAACTACAACCGTTTGCGGCGGAAAAGCTTGGCTTAGATGATGGGATTGATCAGATTATTGCTGATGCTGATATTCGTCGTCGGTTGATTGATAATTATCAAAAACTATTGCCAAATCAGTTGGAGATTAATCAGCGGCGTTGTCAGGCTATAATTGAGCTGCTAGAAAAGCGCGATGAGTTGATTAATATTTCGGTGCGCGCTAAAGAATTTGCCAAGCAGACGGAAGATTGCTTTAATCATTCGGATGTTCGTAGTGATAATTTGGCATTTAATCCGCAAACTGGTGAGTTGAAGTTGGTTGACTGGAACTGGGCTTCCTATGCGCCCCAGGGATCTGGTGCGACAGAATTTCTGGTTGATATGGCGCGCCATGGTCATGACGTAACGCCGTGGCTAGGTGAGTTGAACGTGGAAATGCTGGCGTCATTTGTCGGATTTTTCCTTATACGTAGCCTCAAGCCACCACTCAAGCCGGGTGATAATCTTCGTCAAATGCAAGCGTTATCAGCGGCTGCTGCTTATGATTTGCTGGAGCGTATGTGACGGCCTCTCATCCGCTAATCATTCTCCGCGGTAATTCTGGTTGCGGCAAAACCAGCACGGCGCACTTACTCCAGCGTCAACTAGGCTACGGCACAATGTTGGTGTCACAGGATGTGGTGCGCCGGGAAATACTGCGCGTGAAAGATAACGAAAGCAATCCGGCGATTCAGCTGATTTACGATCTATGCATGTATGGCAATAACGTTGGTTATACGGTGATTTTGGAGGGTATTTTGAGCAATAAAAAATACGGCGCAATGCTGCGCTGGTTGCTGGATGATTTTCAGGGTGAAAAACTAATTTATTATTTTGACGTATCGTTTGAGGAAACGGTGCGCCGCCACGCTACCAAGCCAAACGCTCATGAATTTGGCGAATCAGAAATGCGCCAGTGGTGGAAAGATCAAGATGTTTTGAATGTACCGGGCGAGCAGCGAATCGGTGAACAGCTGTCTCAGGCAGAAATTGTCGATCTGATTCACCGCGACGTTTTGGCATTATCAGAGGGAGCAAATGCTTCCGCATCTCGTATGTAAATAATACAATGTACTTTCATTGACAGACGCTATATATCGCGTGTATATTCAATATTAAGCACTACATATGGTGTTTTAGAAAATAAATAACGTTTTTTGCAACATGCACCCACTGGAGAGGTTGGGCTGGTTTGCTGTTTTTATAAATAAGGAGGGGGAATGTATAAATCAATTAAAAAACGCGATGGTCGAACTGCTAAATTTGATCGAAAAAAAATTGAAAAGGCAATTGAAAAGGCAGGGTTAGAAACTGGTGAATTTGACGCCGCTCAAGCAGTTGAATTGACTGACAAAGTTTTAGGTGTCTTGGAAACTCGTAACCAAAAGCGCCTACCAAGCGTTGAAGATATTCAGGATATTGTTGAGGATGCGTTGATTGATTCTAAGTTTAAGAAGACTGCAAAGGCGTACATTATTTACCGCGATCAGCATAAAAAATTGCGCGAAATTACCTCTAATGCGCACGTTGATTTGATTGATAAATATCTGGAGAATTTGGACTGGAAAGTTAATGAAAATTCCAACATGGGTTATAGTCTTCAGGGCCTAAATAACTATGTTTCAGCGGAAATCACGAAAACTTACTGGCTGGATAAAATTTATACGTCGAAGATTGGAAAGGCTCATAAAGAAGGTGACTTGCATATTCACGACCTCAACTTGTTAAGCGTTTATTGTGTCGGCTGGGATTTGACTGACTTATTACAAGAAGGATTTACTGGCGTTGCTGGTAAGGTTGCCTCTAAGCCGGCTAAGCATTTCCGATCAGCGCTGGGTCAAGTTGTAAACTTCTTTTACACGCTACAGGGCGAAGCAGCTGGCGCGCAGGCCTTCTCTGATTTTGACACGTTGTTGGCACCGTTTATTCGCGCCGACAAATTGAGCTATGAAGAAGTAAAGCAAGCGATTCAAGAATTCGTCTTTAATGTCAACGTGCCGACTCGTGTTGGTTTCCAGACACCGTTTACCAACATTACACTTGACCTTGAGTGTCCAAAACATATGGCAGATAATCCAGTGATTATTGGTGGTGAGATGCAGGACACGACGTATGGCGAATATCAAGAAGAAATGAATATGTTAAATAAGGCGCTGCTGGAGGTTCTTTCTGAAGGTGATGCTAATGGCCGAGTCTTTACGTTCCCAATCCCAACGGTTAATATCACTAAAGATTTCAATTGGGATAATCCGGTGATTGAAAGTTTGTGGGAAGCTAGCGCTAAATACGGCATTCCGTACTTCTCAAACTTCATCAATTCTGACATGGATCCAGAAGATGCGCGCTCAATGTGCTGTCGATTGCGTATTGATAATCGTCAATTGGAATATCGCGGCGGCGGTTTGTTTGGCTCAAATCCGATGACCGGTTCGGTTGGTGTGGTAACGATAAACTTGCCACGATTAGCGCTAAAATCTAAGAACGAAAAAGAATTCTTTAAGGGCTTGGCTGAACTTATGGATATGGCGAAGGATAGCTTGGAAACTAAGCGTAAAGTTTTGGAACGATTGACTGACGCTAATTTATACCCATACACCAAGTTTTATTTGCGAAATATTAAGCAGCGCTTTAACCAATACTGGAAAAACCATTTTTCAACTATCGGTTTAATCGGCACGAACGAGGCGGCGCTTAATTTGCTAGGCGTGGATATTGGCACGGAAAAAGGTAAGGCTTTTGCTGAGAAAACGCTTGATTTTATGCGCGATCGTTTGGTGGAATATCAGAAGGAAACTGGCAATAATTACAATCTCGAGGCAACGCCAGCTGAAGGCACGACGTATCGATTGGCGCAGCTTGATAAAGCTAGTTTCCCGGATCGAGCGCACTTTGCTAACGGAATTGGCGCAGAAGTTAAATGTCCGTTCTACACCAACTCTAGTCACTTGCCAGTTAATTACACGGACGATTTGTTTGAGCTGATGGACCTTCAGGATAATTTGCAAACCAAGTACACAGGCGGCACAGTGATTCACTTTTTCTTAGGTGAGCGCATGGACGATCCGCAAACTTTGAAAAAATTGGTGAAAACGATTTGCGAAAATTACAAATTGCCATACTTCACGTTCAGCCCAAGCTTCTCAATTTGTAAGAATCACGGCTATATTGTTGGTGAGCATCCAGAATGTCCAAAGTGTGGTGAAGCGACTGAAGTTTACTCACGCGTGGTTGGTTTCTTGCGTCCAGTTTCTCAATGGAATAAGGGTAAGCAAGCGGAATTTGAAATGAGGGAGCATTATGACAATGCCGCCGAACACCAGCGACTTAGCGCCGTCGCGGCAGCTTAAAGTGTCAATTGGTGGAATTCAGAAGCTGTCGCTCGTGGACTATCCAGGGCATGTGGCGGCAGCTCTGTTTCTCTCTGGTTGTAATATGCGGTGTGGTTATTGCCATAACCCTGAACTGGTACTACCTGAGCGGTTAGCGCCGAGTATTCCAGTTGATGAAGTGATGATATTCCTGAAGTCGCGAGTTGGTCGGCTGGATGGTGTGGTGATTTCTGGCGGTGAGCCAACGGTAAATGAAGATTTACCAGAATTATGCCGGATGATTAAGAAGCTTGGTTTTGATATTAAGTTAGACACCAACGGAACACATCCAGATATAGTTCGCGGAATGGTTGAAGAAGGGTTAATTGATTTTATCGCTATGGATGTAAAAGGTCCGCTGGAAAAATATGTTGAGATTGCGGCACGACCGATTGATTTGGAGGCAATTAAAGAGAATGTCCGATTGATGATTGATTCAGGGATTGATCACGAATTCAGGACGACGATTGTCCGCGAGCAATTGGAAGTTGGTGATTTTGAAAAGATTGGTGAGCTGGTTAAGGGTGCGAAGAGATTTGCTCTGCAGCATTTTCGCACCGGCACAACAATTAGTCCAAAGTTTGCGAATTACCACACTTTTACTGACGAAGAATTTAGAGAAGCTCAGAAAATAATGGAAAGGTACGTTGGAGAATGCGTGATTCATTAGAGGTTGAAATTGTGCGTGTCCGTCAGGAAAATCCTGAGGTGAAGACATTATATTTTGCGCGACCGTTCGACTTTACCGCCGGACAATATATTACGGTTTTTATTGATGGTAGTAGCGTGCGTGAAGGGAAGGCTTATAGCATTTCTTCTACTCCTGACGATGAGCTAATGTCAATTACCGTGAAGAATGTTGGTGGTGAATTTTCTAGCTATTTATGTTCACGGAATGTTGGCGATAAATTACAAATTAGCCACGCTTACGGCGATTTTAATCCGCAAACAGAAAGTCCTTTGGTCGGAATTGCTGCGGGCTGTGGGCTTAGTCCAATTTGGAGTGTTATGGCAAATGCTAGCCAGCCGACGTTTTTATATTTTAGCCAAAAATCGCCAGAATATATGGTTTTTGAAAATGAGCTAGCGGCGTCAAATATTAAAGTGAAGAAGTTCAGTACTCGCCAGCAAGTTGAGGAAAAAGATGGTTGGTTTAATGGTCGATTTAATGTGGAAAAAATTGTTCATGAAACGCCAGAAGATGCGCATTTTTTGGTCTGTGGAAGTTTGCCGTTTGTTAGAGATGTTTGGCAAAAATTATCCGC
>CAUTWR010000028.1:0-5202 GCA_963542105.1 uncultured Candidatus Saccharibacteria bacterium
CGCCATCGCCGTTACTTACGCGCCGGGGCTTATTGGCTCGCTATTAATCGGCACTTTGGCAGCCAGAACTCTTGCTATCATTCACAATAAACCGCTCTTTAAGATTCATCATGTAGAAGCCCACGTGTACGCCAATTTTATCAATAAGCAATCTGACAACTTATCTTTATCTCTACCAAAAAAACAACCGTCATTCCCTATGCTTTCGTTGATCGTTTCAGGCGGGCATTCACAACTTGTTCTCTTTAAAAATCACGGCGATTATCAGCTCATAGGTCAAACTCAAGACGACGCGGTTGGCGAAGCATTTGATAAAGTTGCTAAAATCATCGGTTTGCCATATCCTGGCGGCCCAGCCATTGCTAAAGCTGCTGAGCTTGGCGACCCGCACGCATTCCACTTGCCTATTGCCAAACTATCTGGCGAATACAATTTTTCCTTCTCTGGGCTTAAGACAGCCGTTTTGAGAGCCGTTCAGCACGAAGTCGGTAAAGACTTCACTTTTCCCTCTCATGAGCTTCCTGCGCTCGTAGATGACGAATTACGACGTAATATGGCAGCGAGTTTCCAATATACAGCCATAAAAACTCTCGTAAATAAGACCAAGAAGGCGTTTGACAATTTCCAGCCAGCCTCCGTTGTAATCGCTGGCGGAGTCGCAGCTAATCAAGAATTGCGCCGTCAATTACGCGAAGCTTTGCCAATTGACATCGAATACGCCCCTATTCAACTCTGTACAGATAACGCCGCGATGATTGCTACTCTCGGTTATTTCAGATCTCAAATTGACGAGCCTACAGATCCATACGATCTGGAAGTTCAGCCAAGTTTATCAATGACAGCAATATAACGTTGTGAGGATTACAACATGAATCAACACTTTCTACAATCAGAAGCTTGGGAAAAATTCCAACAATCACTTGGTCGAAAAGTTTTCCATAACAGAGGCGACGGATGGGAATATTTCGCAATATTAGAACACGGCACAGGCAATTCCCGCTTATATTGCCCCTTCGGACCAACAGCTATTAACGAAGAGGCATTACGATTAGCGCTAAAAGACTTAGCAGAGCTCGGCAAAAAACTAGGCGTAACTTTTCTCAGAGTCGGACCAATTAACCCTGCCCTTTCTAAGTTATTGTCCGATGAAAAATGGACGCGAGCCACTTACGTTCATCTACAGCCAGAACATACACACATCATTAATCTCCAGCAGCCAGAGGAAGAAATAATAGCAAGTATGGCGCAACCCGTAAGGAATTGTTATAGGAATTATCACAAAAAAGGCGTAGCTATTCATCAATCTCAAAACCCAGAAGATATTAAGTATTTTCTTGAACTAATCCATGAAGTTGCCAAAAGAACCGGCATGTCGCCGCACCCAGATTCATATTTTCATAAGCAAGCTAGTTCCCTGCTACCTTCCAAAGATGCCTCGTTTTGGTATGCAAAATATGACGATAAAGTAATTGCTACTGCCCTGTTTTTCGACTCAAAAACGACTCGAATTTACGCACATGCAGCAGCAAATTCTACACCAGAATATCGTAAACTTAACGCCGGAACCGCCCTGCTTACTGAAGCAATTATTGACGCAAAACATCGCCAAATGGAGAAAGTCGATTTATACGGAATTGCGCCTGAAAACGCACCAAAAAATCACCCATGGGCTGGCTTTACGAAGTTTAAGCGATCGTTCGGTGGCGAAGATGTCTATTCTGGATCAACCTGGGAACTGCCACTGAAACCAATTCAATATTGGCTATATCGAGCGTATCAAACGATCAGAAAATAGCTCCCTTTTCCTCATCACACCACATAAATTTGTGGTATAATTAAGATGTAATATAAACATGTGGAGAAATTAGAGGATTACATAAATAAGGGCTTTTGCACGTGAAAAGCTACTTTGTTTTCTTTTGTCTTTTTTCACATGAAAAAACCATGGAATAACTTATGCAGCTAGCTAAACAATACATACCAAACGATTACGAGCCAAACATTTACGCCCTCTGGGAAACTAGTGGAGCTTTAGAACCAACAGGGGTAGGTAAGCCATATTCAATCATTATGCCACCACCTAACGCTAACGGCAATCTTCACATTGGGCACGCACTTGATATGAATCTGAAGGATATTCTGATTCGCTATCACCGAATGAAGGGTGACGACGCCGTATTTATTCCAGGTGCCGACCACGCTGGGTTTGAAACTTGGGTTGTGTATGAAAGAGAATTAACGAAGCAAGGGAAGAGTCGCTTCGATTTTTCACGTGACCAATTGTATAGTCAAGTTTGGAATTTTGTACAAGAAAAACGCGGCAATATGGAGCTGCAATTGCGCGCGTTAGGTGTTAGTGCGTCATGGAAACATTTGACATTCACTCTGGACGACAAAGTCATCAACACTGTATACGATACGTTTAAGAAAATGTGGGATGACAATTTAGTTTACAGGGGCGAGAGGATTGTTAATTACTGTACCAAACATCAAACAAGCTTTGCCGATATCGAGGTAGAACATAAGAACGAGAAAGGTAAGTTGTGGAAAATAGCTTACCCGACATTAGATAAAATTGGCGAGATTATCGTGGCAACTACGCGCCCAGAAACTATGCTTGGCGACGTTGCTGTGGCAGTTCATCCAGACGATGAGCGATATAAAAAATTGATTGGAACTCGCATTTTACTGCCGATTGTCGATAAGGAAATTCCTATTATCGCGGACGAATATGTCGACATGAGCTATGGTACCGGTGCGGTTAAGATTACGCCAGCGCACGACCCGAACGACTTTGAAATTGCAAAACGTCATGATTTACCTATAGAGTCAATTATCAGCCCAGAAGGGAAGATGATAAACGTGCCAGCGCAGTTCTTAGGATTAACGCCAGTAGAAGCTCGCGCTCGAGTTTTGGAAGCGTTGAAAGCGCTAGAGCTACGCCGCGGCGAGACTGAAATTGAACACGCCGTTGGGCATTGCTATAAGTGTGGTAGCGTGATTGAGCCAATGATTAAAGAGCAGTGGTTTATTAAAACACAATCACTCGCACAGCCGGCAATTGACGCGCTCAAAAAAGAAGAAATCACTTTTTATCCAGCATCCAAGCGCAAAGAACTTATTGCATATCTTGAGCAATTGAAAGACTGGAATATTTCACGACAGATTCCATGGGGAATACCAATTCCTGCGTTTGTAAATGAAAACGACCCTAAGGATTGGATATTCGACACTCGCACCAACGAGCAAAGTATTGTTGTAAATGGCACAACATATATTAGGGAAGAAGACACCTTTGATACTTGGTTCTCATCTGGTCAATGGCCATATATTGTAACGGATTATCTGACCGACGGCGATTTAGCCAATTATTTCCCGACCGACATGATGGAAACCGGTATGGATATTATGCGCGCATGGGTTTCACGAATGATTATGCTCAGTCTGTACCGAACAGGGAAGTTGCCATTCAAAGAAGTTTATCTGCACGGAATGGTTAATGACGAGCACAACCAAAAAATGTCTAAGTCTAAGGGTAATGTCATCAGTCCAATGGAATTGATTGCGAAATTTGGATCTGACGCCACACGCATGGGAATTATCGCTGGACGGGCGCCAGCTCAAAGCCAGGCCTTTAACAAGGGATCAGTCATTGCGGCACGTAATTTCTGTAATAAGCTATGGAATATTGCCAGGTTTGTCGAGGCGCAAATTGGCGATAATCATCAAATTGTCGACTTAGAGCCACAAACTCCGGCCGATCACTGGATTATTCGCCAATTGAATGACGCCGCCAACAACATCGCTGTTCGATTAGAGCAATATCGCTTCTCAGAGGCATCAGAAACTGTTTATCACACCATCTGGGACGACGTAGCTGACTGGTATATTGAATCGTCTAAAACCGCGATCAATCGCCCATTACTATCTTGGGTTTTGGCAACTTCTTTGAAAATCGCTCATCCATTTGCGCCATTTGTTACGGAAACCATTTGGCAGACGCTCAATTACACCGACGGCATTTTGATGCGTGAAGCTTGGCCAACTCCAGAAAAGTTTGACCCAATTGCCGCCGAGCAATTCGAACAACTTAAACTCTTGGTCGCGGAAGGTCGCTGGGTGATTGCTGAACTGCCAGGAAATAAAAAATATCGATTGTTATACGGCAATGATAGCCTTATCGCTGACAATCAAGACACAATTAAGCATCTGATGCGGCTTGAGGCAATTGAACACACAGACCAACCGCGTGGACTGAGATTAGCGGCTGCGAACAGGGAAGCGTGGCTAGATATTGATAGCGAAACTCTGTATCAACATCAGGAAAATCTGGAAATGCGCCTAGCCGAAGCACGCCAGAAATTGGCGGGATTAAAGAAGCGCCTGGAAAATCCGACTTACGTTGAGAAGGCGCCAGCCCACCTTGTCGAGGAAACTCGCGAGCAATTAGCCGAGCAAGAAAAAATCATTACTCGGCTTGTTTCGGAACTGGAAGTGATTAGCTTAAAATAGCCTAACTCACACCTTCAAAATCAAGGTGATATCCGTCAAAAGTATGTTGACCACGAGCGGCATATTTTTGGCGCAATCGCTTCTTATCGTTGTTACGAGGCGTAGTTCGCGGTCGTGCTGAACCTTCTTTCAACACATTTGACAATTGAGCGTGTTCTGGATGAGTATGGGGCTTTGTTTCTGGCATTTTTATTTCACCCTTAACGTCACTTTGAACGCTATATGTTTTCCAAGATGACAAAAACGCTTTATCGACGTTGGTATCGTGCAGCAGCACACCAAACGCTACATTCAAACTGACAAACATAGTTGTAACGGTGAAAAACTGTTGTACTAAATTCATTTTTATTCTTTCTTTTTGTATCTATTTTTAGAATACTGATTACAATGTTAGCATAAGCTTTGTTTTTTGTCAAGTATATTTCCCAACATAGAAATAGTCATTCTGAATTTTACAGAGAAAATGTTTAGTATAATGGAGTCTGTGGGATATCTAATTTCTATTAAGGTCGCTCTAATCCTTTTTCCAATCTTGGCTTTTCTTATCACATTACCGTATATGATTGCGAACTATCGAAAATACGGCTCCGTCAATAAGCTGCGGACTTTGATTTTCTATTCCTTTATTCTGTATTTATTAACCGTATATTTCTTAGTTATTTTACCGTTACCAAATCCAGAATCCGTTCA
>CAUTWR010000029.1:0-5028 GCA_963542105.1 uncultured Candidatus Saccharibacteria bacterium
ATCCAAACGGATTATATCCGCGAGAAGGCGGCTCACGAAAAGTAGTTCGATTAGCGTTAAATGCCTGACGGGAATTATTCTCCCCTGGCGGAACGTTGTTATTTTGTAGACCATTGACTCGTCGATTCCCGCCAGATAAACCAGCATCAACATGATCATTAGCACTCCTCAATTGAGGAGTTACACCAATCTCTGTACCAATTTGCCTTACTTCACCAACCACTGCCGAGGATTGGTATTTTTTAATATATTGACGTTCCGAATTCACTTTACGATTAGCTTTCAGAGATCTACCAGTCATTCCATATGCCTTAAAACCATCAATTGACCTTCTCAAGGAACCAGATAATCTAATCATCATTTCCCGCGTCATCTGCGGTTTTTTATTCGCATCCATATATCCCCCATTAGTTATATGAAGTGGCACCCCGAGTAGGATTCGAACCTACGACCTTGAGCTTAGAAGTCTCCTGCTCTATCCAACTGAGCTATCAGGGCGTATTCACATTATAACATCTTTCTGCTACAATAGTAAAAGCTTGCGGGTGTAGTACAGCGGTTAGTATGCAAGTTTTCCAAACTTGAGATGGGAGTTCGATTCTCCCCACCCGCACCAAGTTAGACAATTTCAATCCATAAAGGGCATCAATGGATCCATATATTTATACAGAAAAGCCAAAATACCAACCACATGACATTGAAGATGTGTCCGAATTTTATGATGTAATTGAACGAAGCAACCTAACACATCAATTGTCCGAAAACCGACCGTATGTATATTGGACAATGGAAATTTATGATAAATCCAATGGTATTAAAGGTGGCGGCGGACTTGGAGTTTTAGCAGCGGACACGCGACGTGTAGCTGAAAAATTAGAAGTTCCATTCGTAGTAGTGACACCGTTTTATCGTAGTGAATCACACCAGAAAATCACCAACCTCGCGCAAGAAGAGTTTTCAGAATCCGTTTCTCCTCAAGATTATGGATTCGAATATATTGACGAAGTTTTCGTAAGTTCAAATGGATTCCCAGATGCCAATTTAAGCATCTTCAAAAAGACACTTGGATCAACACAGTTTGTCACTATCTCAGAGCCAAACTTTGGACAATTGTACGAAGGCGACGGATCTGGCGATCATAGACTATACCAAGAAGTAGCGCTGGGTTTTGGCGGCTATAAAGCATTGAAACTCCTCGGCATTAAGCCGGCTGTTATTCAACTTAATGAGACCGCAACAATTTTTGCCGCATTGGCACGACTAGACGAGCTGTGCGCTAACGGAATGAATTTATACGAGGCCATCGTTTACGTTCGCAAGCACACACTTTACACGAACCACACGCTTCTTCAAGCGGCCGAACCGGAATTTCATCGTTCGCAATTTGAAAAATTAGTTCTGCCAAATATAAAAAGCAATGCTGTGCGTTGCTGGCTAATGGAACAATTCCGCAATGACAGATTGAGGCCGAATCTTTTGGCAATTGAACTTACTGAAGCGAAGAATGGCGTAAGTAAACTACACGCCCGCGTAGCAAATTTCCGCGACCGCAACAACGACAAAGTTAAATTTCAAGCCATTACTAATGGAATAGATCTTGAAACGTGGGTGCTACCTGAAATACTACAAACGTATCGCAATTACGACATTATTGATAAATTTGGACTGCCCACAAATGATTTTTCTGAAAAATTAAACTCGTTGAGTAGCACGGATTTGAGATATTTGAAAAAACTCGGTCGAAAGGAATTAAATCGAGTTCTATTGAATCGCCAAGATCAATACGGCAAGTCTATACAAATCCCAGAAAATGCAATATTATTCGACTTCAAGCGAAGATTCGCCAATTACAAACGACCTTATATGCCGTTTGAAAACCCAGATTCATTGCGCCAAATTCTCATTAGCCACAACGCGCATTATATTCTGACAGGAAAAGTTCACCAAGGCGACGTGACGATGTACCAGAAATTGCTCGAAGTATTAAAATTGATCGACAATGATCCAGTCCTCAAGGAGCGTGTTCATTACATACAAGATTACGACGAAGAGCTAGGGCGAGCGTTAGCAGTCGGCTCGGATGCCTCGATAAATATTCCTATTGTCGGATTAGAAGCGTGCGGCACTTCATGGGAAAAAGACGTCGCCAACTTGAAACTCCTCATCTCCACTAGCGATGGCGGGGTTGCCGACGTTCAGCCAATCGCTTGCCTCGAGGTTACCGGAAGAAACTACGAAGCCGAAGTTTCATCTCTGTACGTCAACATGCATAAAGCTGCCGCTATTTTGAAAAATGACCAATTGTTAGAAAAACATATCCGCCACCAATTAAGCAACTATTTGCCAATTATTTCCGGCGCCCGAATGATGAAAGATTATCTCAAATTTATTTTTCCAAAACCGCAAATCCAGCCTAAAAAAGAACCGCAGATCAAGCGAATTCCTATTCAATAATCACTTCAATATCAGCACCTAGCGAATTTAAGCGCGCCGCCAATTCTTCGTATCCGCGATTAATTGAATATACATCGCGCAGAATCGATACACCTGGAGCGGCAAGCATTGCCAAAAGTATCACAACGGACGGACGAAGCGCCGGCGGAGCAACAACGTCAGCTGGCTTCCATTTGGTTGGACCGGTAATATAAACACGGTGTGGATCAACCAGCTCAATTTGTGCATTCAGTTTACTCAGCTCTGTAAAGTAAATTGCTCGATTTTCGTAGCTCCAGTCGTGGACCAACGTGCGCCCCTTAGCCACCGTCGCGATAAGTCCCAAGAACGGCAAATTGTCCATATTAATTCCAGGGAACGGCAAGGCATGTAGTTTATCCTTAGCAGCCTGAAGTTTGGAGCGCTGCAATTTAATATCAACCAAACGAGTTTGCCCGTTATTAGCAAAATATTCCTTGCTGAGTTCAAATTTAAGACCCATTTCTGCCAATGTTGCCAGCTCAATTTCCAAGAACTCAATCGGCGCACGACGAACAGTAATTTCCGAATCCGTCACTACACCTGCTGCAATAAAGCTCATTGCTTCAATTGGATCTTCGCTCGGATAATAGTCCAGATTTTTACTAATTCGTTTACGACCCGTGATTTTCAAGGTTGTCGTACCAATTCCCTCAATTTTCACGCCCAACTTTTTCAAGAAGAAGCAAACGTCTTGAACCATGTAATTTGGGCTAGCATTGCGGATGATGGTAGTGTTTGGCGACAATGCTGCAGCCATAATGATATTTTCCGTCACCGTATCGCCACGCTCCGTCAATAAAATCGTTCGATCACCAGAATTGACATCCGTTTTCGCGTGATAATAATCAGTCTCTGCCGTGACGTTCATTCCAAAATGCCTCAAGCCACTAAGATGCGGTTCAACCGTGCGCTTGCCTAAATTACAGCCGCCAGCAAACGGCAATTTGAAATCGTCATATTGATGTAGTAGCGGACCAAGGAACATAATTACCGTCCTAGTTCTCTTCGCCGCAGCAATATCCATATCTTCAAGCTTCAAGCGCGCTGGCGGCACGATCTCAAGATCACTACCGTCCAACCAACGAGTTTTAACACCAATCGAATTCAAAACCTCGATAATTCGGTTGACTTCCTCAATTCGCGCCACTTTCCTAAGCGTCGTCTTTCCCTTATTCAACAAACTTGCACAGAGAAGACCCACTGCAGCATTTTTACTAGTCTTAACTTGTATCTCACCAGACAATTTTTTGCCGCCAGTTACCTTAAAATTCATTTTTCCGGAATGATTTACGGTCACAATATTGTTATTAAGTACTTCACTAATTCGAGCAATCATCTCAATGCTAATATTCTGACCCCCGTTTTCAATACGATTAATAGCGCTTTGTGACGTACCAATCGCCTCAGCTAATTGCGTCTGCGTTAAACCTTGTTTTTGACGATTTTCAGCGATTAAATTGCCGATTTTTTGAAGATACTTGTCTTTTATCATGCGTAAATTATATCACTGATGATATATATAAGCAATGGTATAATAAGTATTAATGGAGGTTTAGTCATGAAAGACAAGCAAATTGAAGAACTTATAAAAGCAGAAAAAAAGCGCCAAACGGACGGCCTGGAACTGATTCCTAGCGAGAATTACGTTTCGTCAGACGTGCTCCAGGCGCTCGGTAGCGTTTTCACTAATAAATATTCAGAAGGCTACCCTGGTCGACGTTATTACGGCGGACAAGAAAACACCGATCAAGTCGAGCAGCTGGCAATTGATCGTGCTAAGAAACTTTTCAAAGCAGATCACGCTAACGTCCAGCCACATTCTGGAGCACAGGCTAATGAGGCGGTTTATTACGCTTGGTGTGAGCCTGGCGATACTATTCTGGCTATGGATTTAGCTCACGGCGGACATCTTACGCACGGCGCCCCGGTTACTCGTAGCGCCAGAGAGTACAACTTCATTCGCTACGGTATAAAAAATATAGACACTGGCGAAATTGATTATGAAGAAATTCGTCAATTAGCACTTAAACACAAGCCAAAAATTATTCTGGCGGGGTTTTCGGCATATCCACGAGAGTTAGATTATGAAAAATTTGCCGAGATCGGCAATGAAGTCGGCGCTATGCTGATGGCAGATATGAGCCACATTGCAGGACTGATCGTTAGTGGCGTTGCCAAAAACCCGTTCGACTATGGTTTTCATGTAATCACCACAACAACTCATAAAACTCTGCGCGGGCCGCGTGGGGGCTTAATCCTTAGTCGAGGCGTAGTTGGCAATCCATTGAAAAAACCAGAGAAAACTCTTGAGAATTTACCTACGTTGATTGATCGAGCAGTGTTCCCTGGCACACAAGGTGGACCGCACATGCATACTATTGCCGCAAAAGCTGTAGCGTTTGGTGAAGCTTTGCAGCCAGAGTTCAAAGATTACGCCGAGCAAATCGTTAAAAATGCAAAAAGATTGGCGGAAGAGTTGCAAAAGCGCAGTTTTAAGCTAGTAACTGGCGGCACCAGCAACCATTTGATTCTGGCAGATATTCACAGCAGCTT
>CAUTWR010000030.1:0-4896 GCA_963542105.1 uncultured Candidatus Saccharibacteria bacterium
GTTCGCTCCATAGATGCGTATCTATGCTGATGAGTCGGAAACGACGAAAGCGAACAATTTATTCAAACATCATCAATTGCGCCGACAAAACTTCACGCGTAATTTCATCCGCACGTTCACCAATTAGCACAATTTTTGCCGGCTCTCCCGCCGCAGAATTAGCTATCTGAATCTGATTTTCCGTCGCCTCCAAATGCTGACGCGCGCCATTATCATCAATAAAACAGCCCTTCATCCGCCTGAGTTTATAGGCGTCAAAAAGTTCCGGCCAAATTTTTTCCAGAGTTGCCGCAGCAATTTTCATACCAGAAACATCCAGCACAGCATACGTCGGATTATCCGGCACGACCAACTCGCCATCGTACTTATCAAAAAACGTTAGTAGTCCCGACGGCGTGGTTAATTTACTTAGGTCAAACCGACCGCGTGGTGCGCTGAGTACCTTAGCGTAGGGTAGGGTGCGCAATTTTTCCTCGTACTCGACGCATTCATTTTCACTTAGCAAATCTTCTTTGGTTACTAAAATCATATCAGCCGCTTGCAACTCAATTTCATGCGCTGGCTCAATTCCACGTAAAATCTCATGTGCGTCAATAACATAAAAACTCTGCGCCAACTCGTACTTATTGAATATTTGTGCATTAATCAACTTCTCAACCAAATTCATCGTTCGCGCCACGCCAGTCGCCTCAATAAACACTGGGGCGGGGGAATTGCGACAAAAGTCAAGTAACATTCGCGTCAATGCGTGTTTCGACGAACAACAAACGCAATCACCAGCCAAAGTCGTCACAATATCCGCCAGCTTTTCCAATCGATAACCGTCAACGTTTTCATTAGCATATTCATTCTCAATCACCCGAGAACCCTTATAGTCACTTTGTTGCAATAAGAACTCAAGAACACTAGTTTTCCCAGCACCCAGCGATCCATTCACCAAATATAACGGAACTTTATCAACAATCGCTCGTCCATCATCAAACGGTGCATTAATACTAAATTCCAAATCATCGTCGCGTTTTGCCATATGCTTATTATACGTCATTTTTACAAGGTGATATACTAAGTCTATGAAAGTAATATTAGCGTTGGGAAATCCAGGCGAAAAATACACAAACACGCGGCATAATGCTGGCTTCTTAGTGATCGATAAATTTGCCTCAGAGAATAATGCAGTTTTTTGCAATAAGCCAAAATTTTCCGCGGATATCGCAGAAACAAACATTTCTGGAGAAAAAATCCTGCTAGTTAAACCAACTACATTTTACAATGAGGTCGGAATTTCCGCCCGAACAATCTTAGATTTTTACAAATTGACATTGGACGATTTACTAATTATTCACGACGACACGGCGCTGGACTTCGGTAAAATTCGAACCCGCAAAGGCGGACGAGACGCGGGCAGTAATGGCTTAAAGTCGCTCCACTCTCATATCGGATCAGATTTTTGGCATATTCGCATTGGCACAGACAATTTGCTCAGACGTCAAGTCGGTGACGTAGATTTTGTCCTAGGCAAATTCAACTCAGACGAGCAAAAGATTCTCCAAAGCTGGACATTGCCCGAATCAATTAATTTGATCGAGAAGTTTATTAACGAAACTATCGAGCCGTTCAGTATAAAATATTAACCAGATTCTAGCGCCGTTTTCGCGGCACAATTTTTGAAGCGCTGTTCTTCAATTGCTCTTCGGCTTGATGTAATTTTACGGCCGCAGCTTCTTGAAGATTGATCGATCGAGCTTCCAATATGCTGCTACCGACCGCCAAACTCACAAACAATAAGCCCAAGCCACCCGTCGCCCATTCCGGCAATTCCAAGTGGAATAATTTGGCAATCATCATCACGCCGAGCGCCATAATTGCCCAGTGAGCGCCATTTTCCAGATATTTATATTTACTAAGCGCACCTGTTCGCAACAAATATACAGTTAGCGATCGAACCCAAATCGCTCCAGCGCCCAGTCCAGCCACGATTAGCAGCACGCTGTTGGTAATGGCGAACGCACCAATCACGCCGTCAAAGCTAAAGCTAGCATCCAGAACTTCCAAATATAACAAGCTAGCAAACGCCGCCCAACCAGTTTTAATCTTAACAGATTTCGCGTCATCCTCGTGGAAAAATGACCCAAATAGTTCCAGCCCAATATGCAGTACGATTCCAAGCACCGCTGAAATCAACACCAAAGATTTATGTGGCGCCTCGACCGTAAAATACAGAACAGCCGCCACGCTAAGCATTATGCACACCTTAAAATTCTCAAATCGCCCAGCCTTCGCCAAAATCGGCTCAACATGTCGCATCCAGTGAACACGCTTGTTGTAATCGATGAAATAGCTAAGCCCAATCATAATCAAAAACGCACCACCAAACGCGTCAATCATCGGCGACGCCTCGTGCAGGATCTTGCCGTACTCAACAGGTTTATGAAGCGCCAGATTGACAACATCCATAAATCCGTGGCCGCTCGCAATCATCACAATAGCAATTGGCAATATAAATCGAACGACAAACACCGCCACAAATATGCCAGCCGTCAGGAAGACTTTCTGCCAGACTTGACTCATTCCCGCCAAAACCTTGCTATTTATCACCGCGTTGTCGAAGCTAAACGTAACTTCCAGAACCACCAAAATAGTAAATAGCCAAAGACCGCTAACGCCCATATGGCTAAAAATCAAGCTACCCAAACCTAAGGTCAATAGGACCGAAAACCAGAAAATCCGAAACGGATGATGTGAATGTAAAAGATGCTTCATATTGATTTAGTATAGCATAAGCATGGAGTATAATTTTATATATGGCACAAAAATCGCCAGATGGTCGCATAAAAAAGTTTTTATCAGCCAACAGCGAATTGATCGGTTGGGTGGTTTTTGGCGTCCTTATAATTTCTATTTATCAATTCAGCTCGCGATTCGGCGTTATGTTATTAAACGGAGAATTTGCAGAATGGTGCAATAAATTACTTCCGTCATTACAAGATTTCATCACGCTGACGCTAAGCGTAATTGTCGAGGCGGTCCCATTCTTAATTTTAGGAATTATCATATCCGCGCTTATCAGGTACTTTTTATCATCAAAAGATGTCTTCAAAATATTACCAAAAAACACCTTCCTTCGACGAATTACGCTCTCTATGATCGGGCTAATTTTACCTGTGTGCGAATGCGGAAACGTACCAATTGCGCGCAGCTTAATAGCAAATGGACTAAAACCTGCTGACGTTATTAGCTTTCTTTTCGCCGCGCCAATCATAAACCCGATAACCATAATTTCAACCATGACCGCCTTCAGTTTTGACACCCGAATGGTTTGGTGGCGAATTATTTTTGCGCTAATTATCGTACAAATAACCGCTTTTATCGTCAGCTTTTTTAAGGAAGATTCCGTCATTAATCCAGAATTTGAGAAGCTCTGTCACGCTCATAATCACGGCTCAAAATTATCAAATCTATTCAGCTCATCACGTAATGAATTCTGGCAATTATTTACTATGTTGGTCTTAGGTGCTAGCATCGCAGCCGCCACACAAATCTTCGTTCCGCGATTCATCATAAATGCCGTCGGCGGCGACATTTTCTTATCAGTCATATCCATGATCACACTAAGTTTCATCATCTCGATATGCTCCAGCATCGACGCGTTCTTCGCACTGGCTTACGTGCGAAATTTCACGACAGGCTCAATTTTATCTTTCTTGCTATTCGGACCGATGATAGACATTAAAATGATTACGCTGTTAAAAACAACTTTTCGCTGGAAATTTATTGCAACAATTACCTTAATTGTATTCGTCTTATCTATAATTGTCGGGCTGGGGGTTAATTTATATGTACGCTAACCTCGCAAGATCAATTGGCGGAATTGTCGTTTGCGCATATATTTTGCTATTAGCTTGGCGCGACCAACTCGGCTTTTACGTTCATCCACGCTATCACACATTCGCGGTCATAATTAGTGTAATCGGCGTTATACTTTTGCTTATTGATATAATGTTGCAATTAAAAAATAAACCCGCAAAAGATAAATCTAGAATTGGCTTGAAAAAAATTACCCCAATATCTTATTTTGCAATAATTATATTATCAGTCGGATATATATTTCCGCCAAAACCGCTATCTCCAAGCAGCCTCGCGCAAAAAGAAAGTCCTATGATTATTGAGCCCGAAAGTCGTTGCGAAACACCTCAACCTAAAGAGAACTCTTCTACAATTTCAATAAACCGCTGGAAAACCGCCATAAATTCTTGCAAAGAAGCTGCTTATTTTAACGGCAAAGATATCACCGTTACCGGCTTTGTTTCAAATGACCTGTTAAAAAACTACGGTTACAATTACTTTAATATTGCCAGATACGTTATAAGTTGCTGTACTGTTGATAGCGTGCCTATGAAAATCTTGGTCGAGAAAAACTTTTCAACAGACTATCCAGATGGAACATGGTTAATTGTCAAGGGTAAATTGTCGCAAAAAATCGTTAATAGTCAAGCTGAATACATCATAATCGACGCGCATATCACAAAAATCAGCCAACCCAAATATCCTTATGAATTACTCGGACTGTAAGTCTATTGCACACTTGTTGCAATAAGTTATAAACTGTTGATAGCACTATGCTAAATGAAATATTTGAACGCCACAATCTTCGCCTGACAAAACCCCGTCAGCAAGTATTTGATGTCCTGCGAAATTCAGACGTGCCTCTTACAGTCGGCGATATTGCGAAAAACTGCAAAAACATTAACCGTACCAGCATTTACCGCACGCTACTAATGTTCGATAATCTGAACATTGTAAACACCATAACTATTGGCTGGAAGAATTATTACGAGTTAGCAGAACCTTTTATACCACATCATCACCATCTATACTGTATCAATTGTCAAAATGCCG
>CAUTWR010000031.1:0-4750 GCA_963542105.1 uncultured Candidatus Saccharibacteria bacterium
AATTGAGAGAATAGGCGATTCATCACTGACCCAGAACTGGATGAACCGAGCCAAGAAATATTTCAGGATTGGCCCATGGCTCACAGTGAGAAGCTGCCATCTCCTAGTTATATTGGTAAAACTGTTCTTACGAGCTCGGGCGTATCTTTGTAGGTGTGAATAAATACCGCATGTCTGGTATAATTTATACTAGGAGATATCATGAATACAGACGTGACAAAGAAGGACTGTGAGATCTGTCCGCTGCTCGTTGGCCAGACAGCGGCTGACGACAATGTCATACTACAAACCGAACGTTGGGTGGCGGTGCTTGATAAAAATCAATGCTATTTAGGTAAGTCATTTATCACTCTGCGCCAGCACAAGGAGACGTTGTCGGAGTTGGATGAGACAGATTGGATGGAGCTGCATCAGGTGATTCGTCAACTCGAGCAGGCAGTTAAAGAAGCGTTTGCTGCTGACGTGTGTAACTGGGAGTGCTTGATGAATAACGCAGTGAAAGCTGGTCAGTCGACACATGTGCACTGGCATTTACATCCGCGGTATCTCGCTGGTACCACCTTTGCTGGCGAGGAGTTTCTTGATCCAAAATGGTCGCAGCACTTAGGGGACGCGGTACATATGGTGAGTGATGAGACTTTTCGCGAAATTATACAGGTACTGCGTAGTCGGCTTGCAAGATCTTAGTTCACTTCGGTTTGGATGATATAATGAATGCATGGCAATTGAAAGAATAGTTGATACAAGTTCGCATGATGATGATTCTGAAGAGCAGCGAATTGAAGTTAGTTTGCGTCCGCAAAGTTTTGCTGAGTATGTTGGCCAAGAGAGATTGAAGAGAAATTTACGTTTGGCAATTGATGCAGCTAAAAAGCGTGGCGAGCCACTAGATCATGTACTTCTTTATGGTCCGCCAGGACTTGGTAAAACAACTATGGCGACGGTGATTGCTAATGAAATGGGCACGAATCTGCGGATTACTAGTGGTCCAGCTATTGAAAAAGCAGGCGATTTAGCGTCGATTTTAACTAATTTGTCGGACGGTGATATTCTGTTTATCGATGAGATTCATCGGTTGGGTCGGTCGGTTGAAGAAATTTTATATTCCGCAATGGAAGATTTTAAGCTGGATATTGTGATTGGAAAAGGTCCGGCAGCGCGATCAATTCGATTAGATTTGCCGCGATTTACGGTGATTGGTGCGACGACGCGAACGGGAAGTTTGGCGGCACCTTTGCGCGATAGGTTTGGGCATATTTACCGCTTGGAATTTTACACGCCAGAGGATATTGCGAAAATCGTGACGCGTAGTGCGAAGATTTTGGAGTCGTCAATTCGAAGTGAAGCGGCGGATTTATTGTCGACGCGAGCGCGCTTGACGCCACGTATTGCCAATAGGCTTCTTAAGCGAGTTCGTGACTACGCCGACGTTAATGGCGACGGAATAATTGATGTAAAAACTACAACCAACGCTTTGGAAATGCTGGAAGTGGATGAGTTGGGCTTGGATCCGGCTGATCGTAATTTATTGCAATCGATTCTGGAAAATTATGGCGATAATCCTGTTGGTCTAACAACAATTGCGGCGCTGACTGGTGACGAGGCGACGACAATTGAGGATTTTTATGAACCATATTTGCTACAAATTGGTTTTATTGAGCGCACACCGCGTGGTCGTCGAGTGACGATTAAGGCAAAGCGACATTTGGAGAAATAGTTATCGTGTTCCTTGGTTTTTTGTGGTTTAGTTAGAACCGGCAAGTCTAACTGGGTGCTGGCGGTAAAAAACAAGCACACCTTGAGGCGTATCATGTTATAATATAGGCATGAATCCACAAACATCCTCGTCAGAAGATTTAACGCAGCCTGTTGCGTATGATGCTGATGGCCGCCCGCTATATCATCATCCACCGCAAACTGGTCGCCCAGCTCCAGTTGTGGCGCAGACAAATTCTTATGTGACGACAAGGCCGGAAATTATTGATGGGGAGAATTTTGATCCACGATTGCGTAGTCAATATGCCAATGAGCCGCAAGTTGTCCATGTTGCCAGGGATATTGACCCGAAGCCGTTTACTATTAGTGATGATCTGAAGCAAAAACATGAAAAATCAGTTCAACAATACCCGAATCTCAATTTGAGCGAAGGCGAATATATTATTTTGGATATTAAACGCCATCCAATTGGCATGCTAATCCCAACAGGAATTTCGGTTTTCTTGGTGGTGATGATTATGGTGTTTGTGATGTTTTATCCGTCGATTGCTCGTGACGCAATTATCTCGCCAATGCCCTCGCTGACTGACGTGTTTGGTGTGGCGATGTTGCTTATTGGGCTGGTCGCGCTTGGTGGTGCGGTGTCCTTGTGGATATATTTGCAAAATCACTTTTACATGACGAATGAAAGTGTGATTCAGGAAATCCAAGGTAGCTTATTTTATCGACACGAGCAAACGGTGAGCTTAGGCAGTATTGAAGATGCAAGCTTCCGCCAGTCGGGAATTCTTCAAACACTTTTCAATTATGGGACTATTCGCCTCAGCACCGAGGGTGAAGAAACGACATACATATTCCATTTTGTAGCAAATCCGCACAAACAAATTGCGATAATCAACAATGCTATTGAAGACTTCAAGAATGGTCGCCCTGTTTGTGGTGATTAGATAATTATTTGTGGCGACTTTCTTTTACGTAGTCATCTTCATCAACAAGCGTCGCAACGAGTTTATATGACTTACATTTTCCATCATTGCAATTTGAAGATTCGTAACGATAACTGCTGTCTTTCTCGCCAATTTTTTTACCTTGCGGATCTTTTAACAACGCGGGATCCATAGTCGGAAGCGTACCTTCTTCTAGCTTCTCTGGGTAATAGCCATTTTTAACGTAAAAACCTTCTTCCAGGCTATAATGCATGGCGTTAATCGCGGTGCGTTTTTTGGCGTTGTTTGATTCGTTGGTCAATTTTGTATATTGTGAAAAACCTAAGATTGCGATAATAATCAAGAAAGTCGCTACAACCAAAAGTTCAATAATAGTGAAACCGTTTCGCTTATTCATGAATGTAATTATAGCAAATCTTGCGACAAATCGGTATAATAAAGGAAGTAACTAAGGAGGGAATGCTATGGCAAAATCAGACAGTAAAACAGTAAATCCAGAAAAGTCAAGTCAGGCATCGGATAAAAAAGTTGATGAAGGTAAGCTTAAGGCGCTTGGTTTAGCGATGGATCAAATCACCAAGCAATTTGGTGACGGATCAATTATGAAATTGGGCGAGGCTCATAAAGTCGATGTTGAAGTAATTCCTTCTGGTGCTTTGAGTTTGGATTTAGCGCTCGGTGGTGGATATCCAAAGGGTCGTATCATAGAAATCTATGGTCCAGAAAGCTCGGGTAAGACAACATTGACGCTTCATGCTATTGCAGAAATTCAGAAGCAGGGTGGAACAGCAGCGTTTATTGACGCCGAGCACGCGCTTGATCCAGCATACGCTAAGCGTCTGGGTGTGGACACGGAAAATTTGTTGGTTTCTCAGCCAGATAACGGCGAGCAGGCATTGGAAATTACGGAGACGTTGGTTCGTTCTAACGCGGTGGATTTGGTGATAGTTGACTCGGTGGCTGCCTTGACGCCACAGGCTGAAATTGATGGCGATATGGGTGACTCTCATATGGGTCTTCAGGCTCGATTGATGAGTCAGGCTCTACGTAAATTAACGGGAATTATCAATAAATCAAAAGCCACGGTGATCTTTATCAATCAGATCCGTATGAAAATTGGCGTGATGTTTGGTAATCCTGAAACGACAACTGGTGGCAATGCGTTGAAGTTTTATGCGTCGCAGCGAATTGATATTCGTCGAATTGGTCAAATCAAAGTTGGCGATGATATTATTGGTAACCGCACAAAAATTAAGGTTGTGAAAAATAAGATCGCACCGCCGTTCCGTGTGGCTGAATTTGACATTATGTACAACGAGGGGATCAGTAAAACTGGCGATATCCTGGACTTAGCGGCAACGCACGGTATAGTTGAAAAATCTGGCGCATTTTATAAATATAACGGCGAAACGATTGGTCAAGGGCGCGACAAAACAAAAACTTATTTGAAGGAGAATCCTGAGGTTTTGGCGGAAATTGATCAGAAAGTGCGTGATAAAGTAAAGGAAGCCGAAAGCTAATTTACATATAGATGAAAATCACCGATATTTCCCTTCAGGCTCGTGATAAAAATCGTGTCAATGTGAGCGTTGACGGGAAGTATCGTTTTAGCTTGGACGTATTCCAGGTCGGCGAACTAGGCATTAAGATTGGTCGCGAATATACGGAAGAGGAAATTTCGAAACTAGAAGACGATAGCCAGTTTGGCAAGTTGTATGCTAGGTCTATAGAATACTGTTTAATGCGTCCGCGAGCCATCAAAGAAGTGCGCGATTATCTGCGTCGGAAAACGCTAGCCACTCGTCGACGTTCAGCGAAAACTGGAAAAATTATTGAACGTCCTGGAATAAAGTCGGAGATTACTGAGCGCGTCTTGGATCGTCTTATTGAGAAAAAATATTTGGACGATGAAAAATTTGCTCGATTTTGGTTTGAGCAGCGGTTCATGAAAAAAGGCGCTAGTATTCGTCGCTTGAAGTTGGAGTTGGCGCAAAAGGGAATTGATAATACAACGATTGAGTCGTTAGTTAAAGAGAATATTCGCTCTGATGACGAGGAATTGCGGAAGATTATTGCTAAAAAACGTT
>CAUTWR010000032.1:0-4684 GCA_963542105.1 uncultured Candidatus Saccharibacteria bacterium
TGATTTTGACTTCGGTTGATGCTGCTAAAATTAATTTTGGCAAACCAGATGAGCAATCTCTCGGGGAAGTTTCAATAGAAGAGCTTCAAAAGTATATTGACGATGGGCAATTTGCGGCAGGTTCAATGTTGCCAAAAACTCAGGCTGCCTTGTCGTTCCTAGACGGAAAGTCGGGGCGTACGGCGATTATTACTTCGCTGGATAAAACCGCTGAAGCCATTAGCGGCTCGGCAGGCACGATAGTCAAATCGTAATAAAAATCAAGAAGTTCCTGTGAATGGCGCAGGAGCTTCTTGTGTTTATGTATGTTTTATTTTATAATATGAAATTATGTTGCAATATCTTCGTTCAACAAATAGTGATTCGATAATTAGCCCGCAAGAAAATTTGCAGTCTGGTTCGTGGGTGCGCTGTGAAAGACCGAGCGACGAAGAGGTGTCGCAATTGTTGACGCTGGGCTTGGATGAGGATTTGATAAGTGACGCGCTTGACCCGCACGAGGTGCCGCGTATTGAGTTTGATGATGAGTGGACTTATTTGATTGCGCGATTGCCAGACACTGACGACGATTTTAATGATTTTACTACGCCGATTTTATTCTGCATTAATAAAGATCATATCGTGACGTTGTCCAGAGATAGTTTGGGGCGTTTGTGGCAGCCATTTATTGATAAGATGCGAATTAGAACGGATCGACAAGTTGAGCTTTTGGTGGCGATGGTTGAGGCGATTTCAATGCAATATCAGCGGCGTGTGGCAACAATTAATCGCCAAATGCGAGCGGCTACGGACAGTATTCATACGCTGAGAGTTAATGACATTGCCACACTGGCGGAGTATGAGCGCAAATTGAATGATTATCTTGATGCACTTATTCCGATGAACTGGGCGATTGAAAGACTTCTGGCGACTCAAAAGTTGCGACTTAAGGCCGATGATAAGGAAGACGTTGAAGATATTTCGATTGATTTGGAACAGGTAATTGCGCGATGTAAAAGCTTGCTGAGGACTATTACCAATGTGCGTGATAGCTATAGGGCGGTGATGGACACACGATTAAACGAAACAATTCGTCTGCTGACGGTAATTACTGTAGCCTTGACTATTCCGACGATGATCGCTGGTTTGTATGGTATGAACGTGCCGGTTCCAGGTGCCGATAATCCATTGATGTTTTGGGGAATTACCGCAGTTAGTGTAGTGCTGGCATTCGTTGTGGGCTATTATTTCCTGCGTCGCCGCTAAAGTTTAATTGCAATTCGACAGATTGCTAATATTGCTTGTGTATATTATAATTTTCTTATGATGGTGGGCTATTTTGAACGCAGATCGTTGACTGAAAAGTTGACGCAAGCTCAACGAATGCATAAAAACGGTTGGATTAATTTGACCGGGAGTCTTGATGCTACTCGAGTTTCAAAGGCTTTGTCGTTGTCTGCTAATATTGTCCGTGATGTACTGGATATCCACGAATTACCTCGAGCGGAGTTTTCTGATGGTGTTGAATATATTTTTACGCGCATACCGTTTGGTCAAACTGATTCTGGCAAAACGGCACCGTTTTTGATTGCAATTAGCGGCGGTCATTATATTACAATATCGCCTCATGTTAAATTTTCACCTCTGGAGGTTAGCGATTATTTATTTAGCACAACCGAGCGTCCAGCGGGAGTTTTTGCTGCGAATTTGGCGTATATTATTTCTCAATATGAACAGCGCGTGCATTTGTTAACGGAGCAAATTAGCGATGCTCGTCGGCGACTAAGTCGTCATGAAGTTGAGAATTCGGATTTTATTAAATTTGTCGCAATTGAAGACACGCTCAATGAATATCGAAGCAGTTTGGAAGGGATGTCCCGCGTTATTACACAACTAATGGAAAACCGCCGCCATCTATTTAAGACCAGGGATCTGGAGGCTTTGGAGGATGTTGACCTACATATTAGACAAGTTCTAGTGGCGATCAGTTCCAGTACGCACACAATTTCCAGTATCCAAAACGCTTATTCGACAGTTGCTAATAATACGCTGAACCAACGCATGAAGGCATTGACCGCCATAACAATTCTTCTGGCTATTCCAAACGTTTTTTACGGAATGTATGGAATGAATATCGCGTTACCATTTCAGGGCGAGCCTTGGGCGTATCCAGTTATCACCAGTTTTACAGTGTTGTTGATTTTACTTGTTATGTTTGTTGCTAAGCGACTTCGCTTATTCTAATATAGATATAATAAGCATTTTAAAAATGTTTTTGCTTGACGTGCCAATAAACGTTTGGTAACATTGTTAGCGTGTCTCGCGCCGAAGCATTAAATTGCTGATATTAAGTGATAAAGGTCGAAGCGCGTGGGGCTGCACATAATAATAAGGAGTGCAAAACACATGCCAATAGCAATCAAATTTGTGCCATCTAGGCGCAAAAAGATCGCGGTGGATGTGGTGCCTGCCGAATGGCAAACATACATAGCACAATAAAAAGTGCAGTCGCTCCAACGATAGAATAGGGACGACTATAAACAAATCCCGCTCCAAGGCACCGGAGCGGGATTTTGGTTTGTATGAAAATGCGTTAATCTTTTACTTCAACGCCAGCTTTTTTCAAGGCTTCCTTGACTGATGATTCGATTGAACCAGAGCTATCCATCTCTGTATTTTTTCCGTTTATGTAGAAAGTTGGTGTTGCGGCAACGCCGTGTTTGCGACCGAGAGCCATATCGAAGTCGATTTTATTTTTAACCCTGTTGCTGGCAATATCGGTTTTATATTGATCGATATTAAGCTTCAATTGCTCAGCATAAGATTTGAAAATGTTGTCGCGCTCTGTAGCGTTGGCGTTTTTCCAAGCGTCCTGATTTGCGTATAGAAGCTCATTCATTTCCCAGAATTTACCTTGTAAACCAGCGGCTTCAGCGGCGGCAGCGGCAGCTCGTGCATTGGGGTGTGAGCTGGCAATTGGGAAATTGCGGAAAATTAACCGAACGTGATCTTTGTACTTTTCAGCAAGAGCTTTGGCTTTTGGTGCAGCGGTGCCACAGCCAGGGCATTGATAGTCGGCGTATTCGATAATTGTTACCTTGGCGTCTTTGCTACCAATTTCATGATCCGCGATATTGCCATTTCTTGATTCTGCGCTGATAGTTGTGTTCAGCTGATCGTTGTTGATGTCGCTAATGTTTAGTCGATTTTGTGTCGAAATATAAACCATTCCACCAACAATCGCCACTACAATAATTGCGAAAATTATCCAGCTTTTCTTATTCATTTTACCTCCATTTACTCTAGTAAGTATAGCACGGAATGCGGTACAATAAAACTATGACGATTGTGCTAATTTTTGGATATTTGGTTACTTTGGCGGTTTTGCTGATAGTGCTGGGAGTTCAGCCGAAAACGTCTTCGCATAGCCAATTTGAGCTGCGGCGGAGAAGTGGACTAGGCGATGAAAAGGCTAAAATTCTTTTGCGACAAAGAGAATTTTTACGAGATATTATTTCATTGCAGCGCGCCGTGGCTTCTTTATGTTTGGTAATTTTAAGTGTTATTAGCGTTTATTTATTCAATTGGGCGGCTGGACTGGTCTTGTCAATTATAATAGCTCTAGAAATCGGAGCTGTCGCGCGAATTAGTTTGTGGCAGAAATACTCACAGCAACTTTATGAAAAATACGAACCGCTAATTTTAACGACAATTGAGCGACATCAAGTAATTTTGTCGCTAATCCGTTCGGTGTCGCCGGTGATTGGTGATAGTCGGGTGATTGAATCGAAAGAAGAATTGCTGGAAATGGTAGCTCAATCCAGCGGGGCGATTTCGCCTTCTGAGAAGAAGCTTATTACTAACGGACTGAAGTTTAATGATACGAAAGTCGAGGAAATTATGACGCCGAGAAGTATGATTGAATCGGTGTCGATGGATGAACTTCTCGGGCCGCTAGTACTTGATGATCTTCATAAAAAAGGATACAGCAGATTTCCTGTTATTGACGGCGATATCGACCATGTTGTTGGTGTGCTGAGAATTCAGGATTTGCTGACAATTGATCGTAAAGCAAAATCTCATCGTGCGGAAACAGTCATGAGTAAAGAAGTCTATTATATTCGTGAAAATCAAACCCTGCAGCATGCCTTAGCCGCATTTTTGAAAACGCAGCATCACTTGTTTATTGTTGTAAATGAGTTTCGAGAAACAGTTGGTCTACTGAGCTTGGAAGACGTAATTGAAGCGCTATTAGGTCAGAAAATCATCGACGAATATGATGTTTATGGAGATATTCGTAAGGCCGCCACGGCTAATCCGCAGAAAAATAATTTGCCCACAAAAACTCGCCGTGACGTTTAATTCTGGGAATTTGACCAGATTATGCTATAATAACAGATATGAAAAATAGAATTTTGGCGGCAGAAACTTCTAAAAAAGTTGGTGAAAATATTACAGTTGCGGGCTGGGTTCATTCCAGGCGTGATCATGGCGGATTGATTTTTATTGATTTGCGCGACCACACGGGTTTGGTTCAGTTGGTTATTAACCCTGATAAAAAAGATGTTTTTTCTTTGGCGGAAAGTTTGCGAGATGAGTTTGTGGTTCGTGCTTGTGGCGTGGTTGCGGAGCGTGGCGAAGGTCTGAAAAATCCGAATATTGCCAGTGGTGATGTGGAAATTGTTGTGGACAATTTGGAGATTTT
>CAUTWR010000033.1:0-4640 GCA_963542105.1 uncultured Candidatus Saccharibacteria bacterium
TTATAGCATTTATTTTACGTTTTTTGCAATAGATTATATGAAGAGTTTTTATTATTCGAAATTATTGGATAGTATTGAAAATGCTATTTCTTTTTGGCGGATGTCTTGGCGGCTTTTTTAACTACGCGTTTGCGAGTTGGTTTCGCTGTTGTGGCGCTTAATAGTTCCAGAGCTTTTTCGTGAGTAATAGTTTTCGGATCCGTGTCTTTAGGGATTTTAACATTTTTAGTGCTGTTGGTGATATATGGACCAAATCGTCCATTGAGAACCTTAACTCCATCTGGGAATTCGGCAATATTCTTAGCAGCTTCGGCTTCTAATTTGGCGGCGTAAAGCTCGCGTGCTTTTTCTAAAGTTATGCTATGCGGGTCTTCTGGCTTAATGGAAACGAACAATTTGCCGACTTGAATATACGGACCGAATCGCCCGATATTCGCCTTAATGTCTTGACCGTCTTCTGTTTGTCCGACGATGCGTGGCAACTTGAACATCTCCAGTGCTTGCTCCAGAGTAACTGTCTCAATTTTCGCACCCTTTGGAAGCGGCGCAAAACGAGGCTTATCTTCATCTTCAGTTGCGCCCAGCTGCAACATTGGACCGAATCGCCCAAATCGCGCAATAATCGGCTTATTCGTCTTCGGGTCAATTCCCACTTCGCGATTAGCGCCGACTTTACTTCGGTCGATCCCGCCAGATTGCTCGATCAATTTATGGAAAGGCGTGTAAAATCCGTGCAACATTGTGCTTTTTTCCAGATTGGCGCCAGCAATTTTGTCAAATTCCGTTTCAACATTGGCGGTAAAATCGTAATCGACAATTTGCGTAAAGTGGTCTGTCAGGAAATCGGCAATCAGTTCGCCGCTCGGCGTTGGAATAAGCTTGCCGCGTGTCGAGCCAGTTTTTTCATGGACAACACTTCGGCTAACTTCCTCGCCGTTATAGTTCAGAACAATTACGTCACGCGGTTGACCTTCGCTGTCACCCTTTTCAACGTAGCCGCGAGTCTGCACGGTGTCGATAATTGTGGCGTATGTGGATGGACGTCCGATTCCAAGCTCCTCCAGTTTCTTGACTAGCGAACCTTCGGTGTAACGAGCTGGCGGTCTGGTGAATGTTTGACGAGCCGTAATGTCGTGAGAATTGACTTCATCGCCAGACTGTAACTTCGGTAGAAGCTCATCTTTATTGCCGCCGTAAACGCGCAAAAATCCATCAAACGTAATAACTTCGCCCTTTGCTTCAAATTGAACTGGCTTTTTGCTTTTTGGTAATTTTTCACCCTTGATATCAATTGTAATAGTTGTCTTTTCTAGTTTCGCTGGCGACATTTGCGACGCTAAGGTTCGGCGTCGAATCAGGTCGTATAATTTTTGATCATAGCTATTGTTGGATGCAGTTTCCAGGGTGATGTCCGTCGGGCGAATGGCTTCGTGAGCTTCTTGAGCGGATGCGGATTTGGTCTTAAATTTACGAACCGTCGAATAATCTGGACCATAGAGTCGCTTAATAAAATCGGTAGCCGCCGCGATGGCTTGACCACTCAAATTCACCGAGTCGGTACGCATATAAGTGATTTTTCCATCTTGGTACAATTTTTGCGCCGAAGCCATGGTTGCTTTGGAGCTGAAACCGAGCTTAGAGTTAGCCTCCTGCTGCAAGGTCGACGTGGTAAATGGCGCCGCTGGATTTCTGGTCCCAGGAGTTTTTGAGATATCGCTAACAACAAATTCGGCGGGTTTCAGGCTATTTAAGAACTCGTTCGCCGCTTCTTCTGTGTCGAATTTTTGATTAAGTTCAGCCTTGAATTCTTGATTGTCGTGAATAAAAATGGCGGTTACTTTGAACTGAGAATTGCCCTCAAACTTCATAATTTCTCGTTCGCGCTCGACTAGTAATCGTACCGCTGGACTCTGAACGCGACCAGCCGATTTTCCGCCAGGGACTTTCTGCCAGACAACCGGACTGAGCTCAAAACCAACCAGTCGGTCAAGGATTTGCCTGGCTTGTTGCGCCTGAACCAAATTCATATCCACGGTTCGCGGATTTTTAATTGCATTGGTTATAGCGTCTTTGGTGATCTCATGAAAGACGATTCGCTTAGTCGTTTCAATAGGAAGGTCCAGCACCTTACATAAGTGCCAAGCAATAGCCTCTCCTTCGCGGTCTTCATCGGTTGCGAGCCAAACATTTTCCTTGCCGACTGCCTTGACATTTCTCTTTAGTTCGGTGATAACTTTCTTTTTTTCAGGATCAACTTCATAAATTGCAAAAAAATCGTTAGCCACGTCAATCGGCGGCGTTCCATCCTTCGTCTTTTTAACGATCGAGCGAATATGCCCCACGCTGGACAAGACGTGAAAATCCTTGCCGAGATATTTCTCGATGGTTTTAGCTTTGGCTGGTGACTCGACGATAACGAGATTTTTCATAACTTTATATTATAACAAATCACTATCTGGCTACAACCGCAAAGTGAATTATTACGAGCGACCACTGAGGCGACCGAGCATTGCCATTGATCCAAGACTACGCTTAACATCTGCTATTTGGCGTGGTTTTTCTTTTTCCGCGTTGCCGTTAACCGCTCGTTCTATGTAGGTGCATGTTGCGTGCGCAGCGAACGGAAGCGAGGCGGCGAATGCTCCAGCTCCTAGTTTGCGTAGAATCTCGGCAGGCTTTGGATTGTCGGTTCGCTTGTCTACTAATTCGGCGGCGGCATAAGCAACTAAGGCTGCCGTTTCCATAGCTAGCCCCACCTTCCCTGATTTGGTCGGTCGAGTTTCAGCTTTCTCGTCACTACGTAAATTAGCGATTCCCGTAGCCACGGCGTTTATCGAGTTTAGTACCGCAACGGTGCCAAGGACACGTTTTGGAGCCAACTCTTTTTTATTCATTTCATAGAGAATTTTTGCCATAACTATTTTGTCTGTTATGGCATCTAAGGCTGCTCCAAAATTGCTGGTCTGCCCTGTCATACGTGCTACTTTGCCGTCCAAGACGTCAGCTAATCGCCCGACCGCGCATTTCGCCAGCCCTTCGGGTGTGTCGATTTCCTCAGATCCGCACATCACCAAAGCGGCGCCAATCACGCTTATAGAATTAGGGATGGTAAAAACGTCCTTGGCGACTTTACAGACAGTAGGAGATGCTTCTCGGGCTTTTTTCATAGTCCGTATAGTAACATCAATTTGTCAAAATAGCAATATTATCGTAATGTCCAGTTGTTTGCCCCGAGAGGCTTAATCACTCCGTTGATTTCTAGCATTGTGAGTGCTGTGGCGAAGTCTGACGCAGATAATCCTGATTTTTGTTGGATTTCATCGCCGTCACGAAGCCCTTCTGAGATGAGTTTTATGATAATAGCTTCTTCAATTGTTGCGCTGGTCGCTAATTCTTGACTGTTGTCTTTTTGCAATTTTTCTGGCGCTATGATTGATAAAACATCGTCGGCGTCCGTCACCAAATACGCCCCTTGTTTTAATAAGGTATTACAACCCGCCGACAGTGGGCTGGTTATGTTTCCGGGAACTACAAACAAATCTCTTCCCTGATTCAGTGCGTGCGAGGCTGTGTTTAATGTGCCGCTTCGCTCGGCGGCTTCGGTGATAATAATTCCGTCAGCTAGCCCACTAACCAGCCGATTGCGCTCCAAAAAACTCCAACGATTGACTATTTTATTATCGCCCTTCATCCATTCTGAGACGACCGCGCCGCCCTGCTCTATGATGCTCATGGCTAGTTGATAATTGGTCCGCGGTGAAATATCAGGAAGCTCATTTGGGACGACCGCCACGACCGTTCCGCCAGCTTCAATCGCAGCTTTTTGGGCAATGCAATCAACGCCTAGCGCCAGCCCACTCACGATTACACATCCGGCTTTTGCCAGATCTGTTGCTAATCGCTCGGTCACTTCTTTTCCGTAGGCAGACGGCTTACGGGACCCGACGATTGATACGACTGGCGCATTTGTTTCTGGCAATTTTCCCATATAACATAAGCTTTTTGGTGGATTTGCAATATGTGCTAATCTCTGGGAGAAAATATGCTCATCTGGTGTAATTCTATTGATTTCCATAAAAAATGTGGTAAAAAGTATTGACACTTTGTCAAATGTTTGCTATAATCAAGGACGATTGGTTAAGTAATCATTAACCAAACGCACCTTATACCCCCTATTCTAACTATATGTTAGGTTGCGCGCAATGGCATTAAGTATTCTTACCCTCCACTTTTTGCGGTTCAACGTTACGCGCATACTAACCCCTTTAACTGCCCTTTTTCAAAGGCGACCTCTGTTAATGTGAGTACAAAATTGTATTGATAGTCATCAGGCGCGGACTTTTGGAGTTTTAGTCGCGACGCTTCACTGATACGGTAGCTCGGGTGGGTTGAAGGGTAAAAAAGCGTCAGGTGATGCCCACCCTTACCTGGCGCTTTTTTGTTGGGAAAAATTATTTATTTTCTATAATATGTCGGCACTTTTCGCAAATACCTTCCAGCTCAAAGTGGTGTTTTGTGACTATGAAATTATGTTTTTTACTAATGAGATCTATGAGTTTTTCGAGTTCTTGCGATTGTATGGGTTCGGCATTTTGACAATTGATACAGTATAGATGGTGATGATGTGGTATAAAAGGTTC
>CAUTWR010000034.1:0-4586 GCA_963542105.1 uncultured Candidatus Saccharibacteria bacterium
AAGTATCGTCAATTTTTTCCAGCCCCGAATCTGCGCTTACGCCACGTCGCTCTAGCGCCTCGCCAATAAGAAAATCTGCAATTTGCGGGTTTTTTGGTAGAATCGGACCGTGTAGGTAAGTGGCGATGATATTATTATAGCGAACACCTTCGTTTGCGTCTGTCATATTATTGCCAGCACCTTTAATAACTTGCCCAAGAGGTTTGGCGGTCTTATCTAAGAAAGTTTGCCCGCTGTGATTTTCATAACCAACGATATCTCCAAATTCCTGACTTCTGATGACAATGTTGCCGATCATTCGCTCGTCGCCGGCAATTGTTTCAATCGGCAGAATGTTAGCCCCAACAATTTCCTCGCCCTTGAGCGTTCGGAAAAATCGACCAAACAATTGGTACATTCCGCAAATCATTAACATCGGCACGCCGTCTTTTGCTAATTGTCGCAGTTCATCAGCTCGCGCCAGAAGATCATTTTGGATAATCGTCTGTCCAGAATCTTGCCCGCCGCCGCCAACAAAAATATCAATCTTAGAAAAATCCGTTGAATCGCCTGGGTTATGATCGATGATTTCTACTTCAAAACCACGTCGCTCTAGTCGTTTTTTCAGGACTAGCGTGTTGCCCCAGTCGCCATAAAGATTCATATCTCGCGGATAAAGTTGCGCAATTGTTATTTTCATTATGATATTTCCTCCACGTCGGTTTTTTCGCTCAGTAGGCGACGAATTGTCGTCATGGCTGTGTAGCTACAAAAAATCTGTTTTGGTTCATCGGGATTAGTATTAATGAAATCCTCCAGGGCTTTCGAAATATTGGTGTCAATTTTCCCAATTGGAATATCGTCATATTGAAGCCGCAAAGCCATATCGTAAGCGCGCACGCCGCTGATCATTGCTACGTTTTTTAATAGCGAAAAATCGACGTCCCAGAACCAACTTACATCTCGTCCGTCGGCGTAATTGTCATTAACAGCGATCATCGTAGTGCTATTGTTTTTGGCGAATGACAGAAGTGTCAACCGAAAGCCGCTCGGATTTTTCACTAAAATAAGCTCAATTGGCGTGCCATTCAGGTAAATCGTTTCGCCACGACCAAACGCCGGCTTTATGTTTTCCAGCGCAGATAAAATCGTATCGGTAATTTCCGGTCCCGCTATTTGTCGAGCCAGGGCAACCGCCGCCGCCGCATTGAGAAGATTATAAACTCCAGTGAGTTGCAGATCTACGTCAATTTCTTTATCGTCAATTTGAAAAGTTGCCTGTTGAGCGTTAATTTTTTTCAATAAAACATCAGCCGCCACGCTTTGATTTGCGACTGCGGTTCCGTATTTTAGAGTGTCGTCTGTCGGCATCAATTGAAGTAATTCGCTGGTTGTTCCGAAGAAAACTTTTTTAGCCTGAATATGTTCGCTAATCTTAAAAATTCGCGGATCGTCGCGGTTGAGAACGACAGTATCGCTGGTGGCTTCAGCTATTTTTTGAAGTAGTGCGGCTGTATTGTCAATTTCTCCAAATCTGTCCAATTGATCGCGCATAACATTCAGAAGTAAGGAAAAGCGCGGACGAACAATTTGCACGAATTTAACCGCCCAAGCCTCGTCCAGTTCCAGGACTGCAATGTCGGCGTCCAGCTTGCCGCGGATATTGACTTCATCAAGTAGCGCCGCTGCCACACCTCGGGAAAAATTGCTACCAGTGCGATTAGTGAAGACTTTCAGCCCGACTGATTCCAGCAACTCTACGACGATTTTTGTCGTCGTCGTTTTCCCATTCGTTCCGCTGATAATCACCACGCCTTGCGGTAAATCTGCCAACGTTCTCTGAATAAATTTTGGATCAATTTTTTCAATCACTAAACCCGGCAAGGCTGAACCGCCGCCGCGTAATTTAGCGACTCTCTTGACGCTTTTGCCAATAATAGTACTAATCATCTGTCTTGCCATACTGTCTATTATACTCTGTCGGGCTGATGTGCTACAATATCAATATGTTTTTGGTGGGTATCTTTCAGTGGTGGTATGGCAATGGCTTGTTGCAATATATCCGACAAAGTTTTCTGGGAGTTTTACGAACCGCGGATTTTTTCTCAGTCGGGCTACTTTTGAAAACCTTATTCAATCCGTTTCGCCAGATTTCAGCCGCTCCGGTTGGCGGCGACTTATCCGTGCAACTATCTGCGTTTTTTGACAAAATGTTCTCGCGAGTAATTGGCGCGGTGGTGCGCTCCATGGTGATAATTGTTGGGATATTGATGATATTGCTACGATTTTTATGGATGATTGTAGGAACTATTATGTGGCTGGCGCTGCCGCTGATGCCGTTTATCGGAATTATTTTATGGCAATTGGGAGTTTCTGTATGGAAATAGAGCCGAGATTTAATTACGACAGTTTACGATCTCAGAAGGCGCGATTTTCTGTAAGGTTTGGCAATGCTTGGCATATCGTGGCGATAGCTGTCGGCATTATGATGGTGTTACTTGGTTTGTGGTCGTTGATTGAACACGGGGCAATTGGCTGGCTATTATTTGGTCTGAGTGGTCCGATGATTATGGTGTCGATTTGGTGGGAAAAAGATCTTAAGACGGCGGAAATTAGTAAAAACCCTAAGACAATTGACGATGTGATGGCGGCGGACGTTTTGGGTAAATTGCCGCGCAGACCGACGCCGATTGATGTTGCTGAGGCGATTACAGGTACGCGAGCCGGGCAATTTTTGGCAGTGCGACTGGGTTTGACGCCGAATTTCTTGCGCAATATTTCCGTCGACGATCCGAATCGAACGGAGCAGATTTGGAAAGCGGCGATTGAAATTTGGCAGAGCACGGAAAGTCCGAAGATTACTAGCGCAGTTTTGGCGGCGGCGATAGTAAAGCAATTGCCACAGCACGATTCTTTGCTGGCGAATATGAAAATCGATTTTCATGACATCGAAGAGACGATTCGGTGGTACGAGCGAATAAAGGCGCTGATTGACCAATATAAAGAGAAGCCGCTAAATACGGGCGGAATTGCTAGGGATTGGTCTTTTGGTTATACGCCACTGCTGAGTCGATTTGCTCAGAATATTAGCGTCAGTGTATCTGGCGGCGCGTTTACAACTAAGTTGGCTGCGCACGAGGAAGCGCTGGGGCAGATGCTTAAAACGTTTAGTTCTGGCGGGCGGCAGAATATTACGCTGGTTGGTGCTGACGGTGCGGGAAAAAGTACTGTCGTGTCGGCGTTTGCGGAAATGCTGATTGACGGGCATCGAGGCGTTCCTAGTTCACTGATGTACCAGCAAGTTTTTATGCTTGATGCGTCGTCGTTGATTAGCGTGGCGTCGGGTCGTGGGGAATTGGAAAATCTAGTCACGATGATTTTGAACGAGGCTTTTCTGTCGAAAAACGTGATTTTATGTCTGGACAATGCGCAATTATTCTTCGAAGAAGGCGTTGGTTCGGTTGACCTTAGTAATGTGTTATTGCCAATTCTGGAGGCGGGCAGACTTAGGACGATTTTAACGATGGACGATCAGCGATTTTTGCAAATCTCTCAGACTAAGCCGCAGCTTGCTCATGCTTTGAATACAATTGCGATCCAACCGTCAAACGAATCCGAAACTATGAAAATTATGCGCGACCAATTGATTTTATTTGAGGCGCAGCACAAAGTTACATATATGTATCAGGCGCTGGCAGAGGCTTATCGTGTTGGTGATCGTTATGTTCAGGACTTGGTGATGCCGGGTAAGGCGTTGAAAATTTTGGAAGCAGCAGCGAGCTACGCAAGTGGCGGGCTAGTGACCGCGCAATCTGTGGATGACGCGATTGAAAAGACTCTTGGCATAAAAATTTCAGTAGCATCTTTGAGTGACGAAAAGGAAAAATTGTTAAACTTAGAGTCGTTAATTCATCAGCGAATGATCAATCAAACGCGAGCCGTGACAGTTGTTTCTGACGCTATTCGCCGCGCGCGCACAGGTGTTAGAAATCAGAATCGACCGATTGGCGCATTCCTGTTTCTTGGCCCGACTGGTGTTGGTAAAACGGAGCTTTCTAAAGCTTTGGCGGATGTTTATTTTGGCGGTGAAGGCAATATGATTCGCTTGGATTTGAACGAATTTGTCAGGCCGGATGACGTGGCTAGGTTAATTGCGGATGGCGCGCGAGATCCAGGGAGTTTGACCGCTCAAGTACAGAAACGTCCGTTCTCTGTCGTGCTTTTGGATGAAATTGAAAAGGCTCATCCACAGGTCTTGACGACGCTTCTGCAGCTTTTGGATGAGGGAATACTTCGCGATGAAAATAACCGAGAAATTAGTTTTCGCGATACGATTGTAATTGCGACGTCAAATGCTGGCGCGGATAGAATTCGTGAATATATTGAGCGGGGCTACCAATTGGAGCAGTTTGAGCAGACATTCATCAACGAATTAATTAATGCCAATTTATTCCGCCCAGAGTTTTTGAACCGTTTTGATGAAATTGTTCTGTTTCGTCCGCTAGGAAAAGATGAGTTGCTGCAGGTTGTTGATTTGATTTTGGCGGGAGTCAATAAGACTTTGGCGCCGCAAAAAATTCAAGTTGCGGTCGAGGAAGAAGGTAAGA
>CAUTWR010000035.1:0-4516 GCA_963542105.1 uncultured Candidatus Saccharibacteria bacterium
CTTTATAATCCGCCTTGCTTGGACCACTCAGTAGCAGGACTGCCAGGACTACACCAACGATAATTACGACTAGTCCAATTATTCCGCCGATGATTCCCCACTTGGCACCTTTGCTCATTTTCTTTTTTGGTGGCATTTGGTATGGAGTTCCCATGGCTGGTTGTTGTGGGAATTGTTGTTGTGGCTGAGGTTGCTGAACCTGCTGGAATTGTGGCTGTGGTGGTGTTTGGGGTTTGTTGTTATTATTGTCGTCCATAGATATTAATTCTCCTGACTTTTATGCTTTTTGACATTATATCGCTATAGCTTAATTACAGTCAAATAAAAAACACCCCGATTTCTCGAGGTGCTTTATTTTTAACTACAGACTATTTATTAGCTTTTTCTTCCAAAACTTTCTTAAAGTTTTCGCTAGCTTCTTTCCATTTATTCAATGTATCTGCCTTAATATCTATCTTCGGTGATGTTGGCGCTTTTGGTCTTGATGCTCCAGATGACGCGTTCTTAATATATTCTGAAAGTTCTACGTAATATTGCTTTATTTCTGAGTAGTATTTCTTCAGATCTTCGCCATATTTAGCGACTAGCTTGTTGTTAGATTTCGACATCTTATCCAAAGAATTCATACAGTCTTTCATATTAGAGTCAAAATATTTCTCGACACTTTCTTTGGACTCCCGAATATGCTTACTTACTTCAGTTAACCTACACTTCTCGTAAAAATTATTTTCAGCAAAGGCACCTATAAATTCAACATATTCTTTTGCGCCATTATTCCAGCTGTCTAAATATTTATCATATGCTGCTTTCACATCCTTATCGCGAAGTGCTTTATGCGAGCCCATTTTTTTATTAAGGTCGTCAATTTTCCCAATAGTCTCATCTATTTCAGCTTTTCTGTTTTTTGTACCAGTACTACTTTTACTGATAAAAGCATTGTTTATATCAAAGCCAGTAAATTGCGAAAGTAAATCTTTATAATCTGCCTTGCTTGGACCACTTAGTAGCAAGACTGCCAGGACTACACCGACGATAATTACGACTAGTCCAGTTACTCCGCCGATGATTCCCCACTTGGCACCTTTGCTCATTTTCTTTTTTGGTGGCATTTGGTATGGAGTTCCCATGGTTGGTTGCTGTTGAGGCTGCTGAACTTGTTGAAATTGAGGTGGCTGTTGTGGAGCCTGCTGGAATTGTGGCTGTGGTGGTGTTTGGGGTTTATTGTTATTACTATTGTCCATAAAATTCCCTTCTAAAATTACGCTTTCGCTATTATATATTTACAAACCGACCATCGTCAAATTAATCTTACCGCGCTCATCAATTCCTGTAATTTTCACACGAACAATTTGCCCTTCTTTCACGACATCAGTCACCTTTTCAACTCGATGCTCAGCCAATTTCGAAATGTGAACCATGCCGTCAACTCCCGGCAATATATTCACAAACGCGCCAAAATCTTTAATACCGACAATTTTACCTTCGTAAATCTTGCCGACTTCTGGCTCTTCAATCAGACTCTTAATCCAATTCATAGCCTTTTCAATCGACGCGCCGTCTGGGCTAGCTACGGTAATCAAGCCATCTTCTTTAATATCAATTTCAGCGCCAGTTTCCGAGGTAATCTTATTGATCGTCTCGCCACCCTTACCAATAATCACACCAATCTTATCTGGATCAATCTTAATCTTCTCAATTCGTGGCGCATACGGACTTAATGACTTACGAGGCTCTGGAAGAACACTAAGCATATGTTCCAAAATGTGTGCGCGTCCCGCTTTGCTCTGCTCAATCGCTTGACGCAAAACCGCCACCGGCAAACCATGAACTTTCATATCCATTTGAAGAGCCGTAATACCCTTTGAAGTTCCAGTTACCTTAAAGTCCATATCGCCAGCAAAGTCCTCAGCATCAGCGATATCGCTCAACACATACGGAGTATCGCCGTCCATCATTAATCCCATCGCAATTCCACTCACTGGAGCCGAAATTGGCACGCCAGCGTCCATCAACGCCAAGCAGCTAGAACAAGTCGCCGCCATCGAAGTCGAACCGTTTTGACTCATAATCTCAGTAACTGAGCGAATAGCGTATGGAAAATCCTCTTCAGTTGGCAAAACTGGAAGCAAAGCGCGTTCCGCCAAGTATCCGTGACCAATTTCACGTCGACCTGGACTACCCATTCGCTTGACCTCACCAACCGTATAGCCCGGCGCATTGTAATGATGCATATAACGTCGCTCACCGTCGGTAATTTCCATAGTGTCAATCAATTGCGAATAACTAAGCGGCGCCAAAGTCACAATATTCATACCCTGGGTCACTCCACGCGTAAACAAGCTGGAACCGTGAGCGCGCGGCAAGAATCCAACTTCCGAGCTAAGCGGACGAATCTCGGTCAATTGTCGACCATCAGGACGAACTCGCTCGGTAACAATTCCCCGACGAACATCTTTATGCAGAGCCAAAGTGAACGCTTCGTCATAATCACCACGAACTTCGCTATATTCTTCCTCATCCAGCCCCAATTTTTCCGCCATCGCCTCATGGAACTCGGCGCGAATTTCGCTAATCATTTCATTGCGCTCTGGATATGGACGACGGATTTTCTCACCAAATTTCCCATCAGCCCACGCGTTAACTGTTTGCTGAATTGATTCATCTGGCAAAATTAAATCATATTCCTGCTGTGCTGGCGCGACTTTTTCTGCCAATTCGCGTTGCAAGGCAATCGCTGGCTGCATCATCTGGTGAGCCCAAGCCATCGCATCAACAATTACATCTTCTGAAACTTCTTTAGCGCCAGCCTCGACCATTGTTATACCACTTTCAATACCAGCCACGACCAAATCAAGATCTGACTTTTCGCGCTCTTCTGGAGTCAAGAATGCCTTAAATTCGCCATTCACTCGACCCACGCGCAAACCAGCCACTGGACCGTCAAACGGCGTGCCAGTTAACATTAACGCACTAGACGCAGCGATCATCGCAATCACATCTGGGCGGAAACTCGGATCCATGCTCAAAACAGTTGCAACAACTTGCACTTCTTGGCGATAACCCTTCGGGAAAAGCGGACGAATCGGACGATCAATCAATCGACCAATCAACACAGCTTCATCGCTTGGACGACCTTCACGCTTGATAAATCGGCTGCCAGAAATCTTACCTGCTGCATAAAATTTTTCTTCATAATCAATTGACAATGGGAAGTAATCCAATTGTACCGGACGCGGGCTAACTTGAGCGCTACCCAAAACTACAGTGTCGCCGTAACGCACCAAAACACTACCAGTCGTCCTAAAGCCGACGCGATTCACTTCTAAAGTCAGCGGCCGACCACAAAAATCAGTGGTAACACTAAAAATCTCCTTGCCGCTTGGATTGATAATACTCATAAAGAGCTCCTTTCTTGCGGTAGTAACAGGGATGAAATTACTTGGCAATTTAGTCATCTCATCTCTATCACTTCCGCGTTACAAATTGCTCCTTATATTATACTAAAACCTCAGCCCAAACGCCAGCCGCGAGCGCACTTAACATAACCCTATTAACAGATGCGTGTGCTATAATTTACTCATGTCACTTCAGCTAGATTCAGCAAAAAATCGCCAAAAAAGCTGGAAAAGCTATATCTTAACTATAATCGCAATCTTAATGATTCTTGGCGGAGTTTATTTGCTTGCTCTCATCGGCACGCCCCTTATTTTGTCGCAAAACATCAACCCAAAAGATAACCACACCACTCAGCTCATCACTAAAACTGAGAATAAAATTACCGAAAATCGACTTTATATACCGAAAATCGATATAAATCTTCCCTATGCCACTGGTGGCGCCGAAACAATGGAGCGCGGCGCATGGTGGCGAAAACCAGAAAACGGCAATCCAAAAGATGGCGGCAATTTTGTCTTATCTGCACATCGTTTTATCATGGGCCTAACTCCTCAGCAGACGCTCAGAAAATCGCCTTTTTATAATATCGATAAATTGACTGTCGGCGATGAAATTATCATTGACTATAACGGCGTGCGTTACAATTACGTCATCAGCGAAAAACAAAGCGTTAAACCAGATGCCGTGGAAATCGAACAGCGCACCGACCAACCGCAATTAACTCTTTATTCCTGTACTTTGGGCGGCGCAAACGACGGACGAGATGTAATTATCGCCAAATTGAAAAAATAGCCAGAACAACAAAAATCCCCTTTTCGTCAAAGGGGATTTAAGCAGTTTTTAACGTAAACTATTTACGCAAACCTAACTTGGCAACAACTGCTTTGTAACTCTCAAAATCAGTTCGCTCCAAATATTTCAGCAAACGCTTGCGCTTACCAACCATTTGGATCAAGCCGCGACGAGCCATGAAGTCGTGCTTATTCGCCTTCAAATGCTCCGTGACTTCTTTGATACGAGCCGTCAAAACTGACACCTGAGCTTGTGGGCTACCGACGTCGTTTTTATTGACCTGAGTCAAAGCAATTGCTTTCGCTTTATTCTCTTTGCTAATCATAGC
>CAUTWR010000036.1:0-4325 GCA_963542105.1 uncultured Candidatus Saccharibacteria bacterium
TTACGAATTTTATCCGCAGCAGCGTCGCGTCCCATAGACTTCAGAGTGCCCGTGATGACAAAACTTTTTCCACTCAAACCTCCAGATTTTTTATTAAACCGAGGAACGACACCTAGCTCGGTGAATTTATTGAGCAATTTTACATTATCCTCATCAGCAAACCACGCCACCACAGACTCAGCAACAATTTCACCCACGCCATCAACTTGCCGCAAATCATCAATCGTCGCTTTCGCCAAATTTTCCATACTCTCAAAATGATTCGTCAAATCAATAGCCGTTTGTGCACCAATATGACGAATTCCCAGACCGTACAAAAATCGCTCTAATTCTGGACTTTTTTTATCAGTAATTGCCGAGATTAACTTTTGCGCAGAAATCTCAGCAAATCGATCTAGCTTCAGCAAATCATCCTTTGTAAGCGTAAAAATATCCGCCAAATCGCCAACCAAGCCATTGTCAATCAAAACTTCCACATTCTTTTCACCAAGCGTATCAATGTCAAGCGCACCCTTAGATGCGAAATGCGCCAAAGCTCGCTTCAAAATCAGCGGACCACTAGAGCCCTTAACTCGGTAAACAGCTTCACCTTCCGGTCGCACAAATTCCAACTCCGGATATTGCCGTTTTAATTCTGCTTCATAATCAATTGGCTCAGAATCTGCAGGTCGCAATTCCTTCAAGACACTCTCAACTTGCGGAATAATATCGCCAGCTTTAAAAATCACCACAGTGTCGCCTCGCCGAATATCCAAACGCTCAATTTCATCGGCGTTATGCAAACTGGCGTGCTGCACCGTAGTTCCCGCCACCACCACTGGATCAAACACAGCCACCGGAGTTGCCGCACCAGTTCGCCCGATAGAAATCACTATATCCCGAACAATCGTCGTAGCTTCTTCGGCTGCGTATTTATAGGCCACCGCCCCACGCGGATTTTTGCCCACCATCCCGAGATTGTCGTATATCTCTCGATCGTTAATCTTAACAACCAGCCCGTCCGTATTAAACGGCAAGTCATGACGCTTGTCGCTCCACTCGTCAACAAATTTCATCACGTCGGACAAATTGTCAAAAACACTAGCCTGCTGATTGCGAGAAATCCCCAGCGCCGTCAAAGCCTCGTAAGCAAAACTATTCGTCGGAACTTCCGAATCATCATCGCGAATCACATCATATCCGCGAAAATGCAACGGGCGCGCCGCCACCAGCGCAGGATCTAATTGACGAATTGTTCCCGCAGCCAAATTGCGCGGATTAGCAAATGTAGGCAGCCCTAGAGATTTCTGCTTTTTATTAAGCTCCTCAAAATCCCGCTTCAGCATGACAATTTCGCCACGAATCTCTGTCCGACCATGTAAAAAATTCTCAAAACCAGCCGACTCATGCAGTCGAAGCGGCACGTTTTTAATGGTCCTAACATTATTCGTTACATCTTCGCCAACAAAACTATCGCCACGTGTCACAGCTTGCGACAATACACCGTCGACATAAATCAACGCGCACGCCAAGCCGTCCATTTTTATATCCGTAAAAAATTCATGTCGCTGACCTGGTATCAATTTATCAGTTCGCTCAATCCACGCCTCAACTTCACTTTTATCAAAAACATCATTCAAACTAACCATTCGGCGCACGTGCTTTACTTTTTGAAAACCGTCGAGCAGCTTATTTCCAACTCGCTGCGTAGGACTATCAATGGTAATCAGTTCCGGATGATCCGATTCAATTTTCTTCAGCTCATCCATCAAACTATCATAAATCGCATCGCTCACACTCGGCTTATCTAAGGTGTAATATTCGTAGCTATAACGATTTAACAGGTCTTTAATTTCGTCAATTCTTGGTTTTTTTGGTGTCACTTTCAACCACCTTTCTGTAGAACAAATAGACATATACAGAAATCATAATTATCGTTACATAAAGTAAAATCAAGCCAGTTGTCGGGACAATTGGCAACCAGTCGATACCACTAATCCAACCCTTTAGTGCTCCGTCAAACAGAATCACCGGAATCAGAATAACAGCCCACAAAAGCACAGATAGAACAACAGCCCACGCAAATCTCAACAAAATTCGTAATCTTCGCCCCGTCACAATATCACCTGACAGACGCAACGCGTGAAACGGATACATCCCCGGCAATGTTACGATGATCATCGCAAAAACCGTAGAAGTTGCCCAATAGACAGACATCGCCACTATCAGAATCGCCGCACCGCCAGCCGCCATCAGAATCGGCGTTTGATTTAACACTCCCGAAGCATTAAGCGCGCTATAAATAATCACCGCCACTGCCGCCGGCACCATTTGAATTAGGAAAACCCCGATGACAATTATCAATGCAATTATGGGCGACCCCGAACTATATAAGCCATCGCGCATTTTCGGTTTTTTACCAATTAAAATAGCTCGCGTTAGCCAAACGGATGACAACCAAGTTAATAGCCCCAGAAAGATTCCCGCCGCTTGCTGCACATTTCCGCCGGCCGTTCCACTGCCAGAAATATAACTAACCGCAACACCAGAAAATAGACTAATTGTTGTATAAATTCCGCCGAACCCATTTGACTCAGCCTGATTCATCACATCTTTAAGTTGTTGATACGTATCTTGCGACATAACGCTAGCTAAGGCAAACGTCAATATCGACATGACGATAATTAACGCCAAAAAAGTCTTCTTATTGCGCCACACCAGACGGCAAGCTTCGCTAGTCAGCGACCAATATCCTGGAATCTTAAGATCTCGTTGGTAATCTCGTCGCTTTGTTAGTCGAAAACTACGATGAGGGCGGCGCTGCAGAAAATTACGTCGCTGTTGATTTAATTTACTAAAGTCACGTTTAATACCAGGCCATACACCTTTTTTATGATCAATATTTGACTTCTTAGGATTCTTGACTACTTGTTTTTTGGAGGTTTTTGTTGTCATAACTACATCTTCGTTGCATTATTCCTAAGTCTGGCAATTCGATCTTCTAGTGGTGGATGAGTACTGAATAATCTAGAGAAGAAGCCTGGCTTCAAGGGATTATTCATAAACAAGTTAGCGGTCGAAGAGCTTTGTCTCTGCATCGGCCTACCATATTGACGCAATTTTTCCAACGCACTCGCCAATCCTTCAGTATCGCGAGTCAACAAAACACCCGAAGCGTCCGCCAAATATTCACGCTGCCTGCTGACTGCCAATTGAGTTATCGTCGCCAAAAGTGGCGCCAATATAACAACAATCAGCCCAAGAGCGTAGACAATAGGATTTACATCTCTATCACGATCATCGCTATAAAACATCATCCTCAGTGCCAGGTCTGCAAACAAACCAATCGCACTAACCAGGCCAAAGGCAATCATACTCACGCGAATGTCATAATTTCGCACGTGACTCATTTCATGCGCCATCACCGCCTCCAGCTCACGCTTGTCCATAATATCCAAAAGCCCAGTAGTCGCACCAACAATAGCATGATTCGGATCACGACCAGTAGCAAATGCATTCGGAGCTGGATCATCGATAATGTAGACTTTCGGCATTGGCATACCAGAGGTAATCGCTAGATTTTCTACTACTCGCCAAAGTTCAGGGGCATCATTTTTGCTAATTTCCTGAGCACCAGTCATCATCATAGCCAGCTTACCCGCTATAAAATATTGCAACCAAGCATATAACATCGCACATATAAAAATGATAAGCGCCAGTGAATAGCTATCAGTTGCCGCTCCAATAAACAGACCAATAATTCCAATAATTATCACAAACACAGACATAATTAATATTGTGTTGCGTTTGTTTTGAGAAACTGCATTGTACATATGTTAATTATACCAAAAATCGCCCGCTAAAAATAGGCGAGCGATCTTCAATTTCAGGGTTCAATTAGAACTTTACTTCAACTGGATTTTCAACACTTGCGCGGTCTTCAACGTCAAAGAATTCCTTAGCTTGGAATCCAAACATTCCTGCAATAATGTTTGTTGGGAAAGTCTGAATCTTTGTGTTTAAATCACGAACACCACCATTATAGAATCGACGAGCCGCTTGAATCTTGTCCTCAGTATCAACCAGCTCTTGTTGCAATTGCAAGAAGTTTTCATTAGCCTTCAATTCTGGATAAGCCTCAGATACGGCAAACAAGCTCTTCAATGCACCCTCTAGAGCATTCTCAGCCTTAGCGGTTTCAGCCACGCTGCTGGCATTCATAATTGCTGAACGAGCTTCTGCGACCTTCTCAAACACTTCTTTTTCATGTGTAGCGTAGCCTTTTACTGAATTGACCAAATTTGGAATCAAATCAGTTCGGCGCTTTAGCTGAACAGTAATGTCGC
>CAUTWR010000037.1:0-3968 GCA_963542105.1 uncultured Candidatus Saccharibacteria bacterium
AAATGTTTGGCATGGTACTGCAGGATACGTGGCTATTTAATGGCACGATTCGTCAAAATTTGATGTATGGCAATCCAAAAGCTAGCGAGGAAGAGATGATAAAAACTGCCAAAGAAGCGCATGTTGACCATTTTGTGAGGTCATTGCCGGACGGATATGATATGGTTCTTGGCGAGGAGGCTGCCAATATTTCGCAGGGCGAAAAGCAGCTGCTGACAATTGCCAGGGCAATGTTAGAGAAGGCGCCGATGTTGATTTTAGACGAGGCGACAAGCTCGGTTGATACGCGCACCGAAGTCCTTATCCAAAAAGCCATGGATAAGTTGATGCAGGGAAAAACTAGTTTTGTTATTGCGCACCGTCTGAGTACTATTCGCGACGCTGATTTGATTTTGGTGGTTAAGGACGGGAATATTATCGAGCAGGGCAATCACGAAACTCTGCTGAAGCAAAATGGATTTTACGCCGAGCTTTACAATAGTCAGTTTGCTGAGTAGGTGTTCACTATTTTTTACATAGCGATATTTTCGTAGCTTTGGGTATGTGTAGGTCAAAATCAATATCAGTTTTCTGGACAATTTCATAATAAGGCGGGATTGATGGGTTTTTTGGGAGTTCAATTATTCTTCTATCGTTAAACAGCTGTCCTTGTCGGTAGATATTGTGGATAAACGGCACGTTTGGCTTTACTTTTCTTAAACGATATAGCGCTGATTTATGTTGTGTTTCGCCATTTTTAATAATTTCAGGTTGCGTGTGCCATTGTCCCATAATGCATAATGTTAGCAATGAGTCATCAGCGTTAAGGATGTTCTTAGCCAATTGCTCTTCTCGTTCTTGCGGGCTTGGTGGTACGGTGATATTTTCATCTAAATTATCAAAAAATGTATCAATAAAAATAAGTTCTTTAAGTTGATTTTGCTGCAGAAGAATTGCTATTGTCTTTATCATTTCAAGAGATAAAATGCTCGAATCAAAAAGGTCTTCATCAACTAAGGAAAAATCGCAAGAGCCGGTCTTTACTGAATTGATGAAGTTGAGTACAGCAGGGCTGGCTTCAATAGCTAATCGTTTTACGCCAAGTTTTATAACTAGAGTGTAGATAATATCGGCATTTTCTTTTATGCCGTGAATTTCGCCATATACAGTTATGTTTGATTTTCGCAATGTGGACTGAAGCGAATTTAACCGTCTTATGTCCAGTTGTTTTGGTAAAAATGTTTTGATAACGTCATGATTGTTCATAAGTACTAATTGATAGTTTACTTCATAGAAACGTAAATATATAGAGTTGCGTTATTAATAAATTTGTCGATATTTGGCGAACTATTTATAATTAAATCCATGAATATTGCAGACCAACTCCTCGCCAAACACTCCATCATCTCCGACCAAGTCGACATAAAAGAACTTGGTGCGCTTTTAAGAGAGTTGGAGAAAACTTTACGCCGTGGCGCCACTGGAAATATTGTGGAGTTTGGTTGTTATGTTGGCACGACTAGTTTATTTATTCGTCGACTATTGGACGCTTATAATTTTACGGGAGAGTTTCATGTTTACGATTCGTTTGCGGGATTGCCAGAGAAAACCCAGAAGGACAATAGCGCCGCGGGTGATCAATTTAAGGCTGGCGAACTGCTGGCGCCGCGTAAGACATTTGTCCAGAATTTTAAGAAAGCAGGATTGAAGTCGCCGATTATTCACAAAGGCTGGTTTTCCGATTTTACTTCTGATGACGTGCCGGAAAATATTATGTTTGCGTTTTTTGATGGCGATTTTTATGAGTCAATTGTCGATTCTTTTCGGGTTTGTGAAAGTAAGTTTAATGAAGACGCGATAATTATTGTCGATGACTACGTAAATGAAGCTTTACCGGGCGCTGCAAAAGCTACTGATGAATGGCTAAAAGTCAATCGACAATTCACAGTCAGGACTGAGGCTAGTCTGGCAATTATCTCCTCTTGCCCAAAAACATAAACGTGTTACAATTAAAACATCACTAATATAAACAGGGGAGGGTTGTGATGGACGAACCAATTCACATCACGTCTGAAATAGGAAAACTTAAGACCGTTCTATTGCATCGGCCAGGTGAAGAGCTGGAGAATTTGACGCCAGACTATCTGACCGATCTTTTATTTGACGATATTCCATATCTGAAAGTAGCGCAGGCCGAGCACGATGCCTTTGCGGAAGTGTTGAGAAGTCGTGGAATCGAAGTTCTGTACTTGGACCAATTAGTTGCCGAGGCAATTAACACGGATCAATTGCGCGAACAATTTGTCGATGAAATGTTGGCTGCTTCTAAGCAGGATTCTCGTCGTGTTACTCAAACATTGCGCCAGTTCTTGTTGGACTTACCAACTCACGCTATGATCCGCAAGATTATGGCTGGTGTTCGCAAAGATGAAATTACTTTGCCTCCAGATCAGCATCAGCAACTTCATAATATGATCGAGAAAAATCATTATCCGTTCTATCTCGATCCAATGCCAAATCTATACTTTACGCGCGACCCAGCTGCTGCAATTGGTAATGGCTTGACGATCAACAAGATGCACTGGACGGCTCGTCGTCGTGAATCTCTATTTATGCGCTACATTATCGACCATCATCCACGCTTTGCTAATCGTGCGCCAGTTTGGTACAACCGCACAGAGAAATTCTCAATGGAAGGTGGTGACGAGTTGGTATTAAGTAATAAGGTTATGGCAATTGGTGTTTCAGAGCGAACAACTGCTGAGGCAATTGAAAAAATGGCAACCAAATTGTTTGCTGGCTCACAGTTTGAGAAAGTCATCGCTATGGAGATTCCAAAATCTCACGCCTTTATGCACCTAGACACCGTGTTTACGATGATTGATCGTGATAAATTTACGATTCACCCAGAAATTCGTGACCACGGTGGCAGGATGAATTGTTTTATTTTAGAGAAGGTTGAGGGTCAGCCATTCCCACGAATTACACACGAAACAGATTTGGAACACGTCTTGAGAGTTGCGTTGGGCTTGCCAAGTGTTACGTTGATTGAGTGTGGTGGTGGCGATCCAATTGCTGCCGCTCGTGAGCAATGGAACGACGGATCAAATACTTTGGCAATTGCGCCAGGTGTTGTGGTGACTTATGATCGCAACTATGTAACTAACCAGAAATTACGCGAAAATGGTATTGAAGTTATTGAAATTAGTGGCGCTGAGCTTGGGCGCGGTCGTGGCGGTCCACGTTGTATGAGCATGCCGCTAGTACGAGAGGATGTATTCTAATGGCTCAGAGTTTGAAAGGACGATCGTTACTGACTTTGAGCGATTATACCGCTGAAGAGATTCGCTTGCTGTTAGATACAGCTCGAGAATATCGCCGATTGAAATATGCTGGTATTCCGCACCGAATTCATGAGGGTAAAAACGTGGCTTTGTTGTTCGAGAAGACTTCAACCCGAACGCGTTGTGCGTTTACTGTGGCCGCTAATGATCTTGGAATTGCCCCAGAATACCTTGGTAAAGATGACATTCAGTTGGGTAAGAAAGAGACGGTTGAAGATACCGCTAAGGTCTTGGGTCGAATGTTTGACGGGATTGAATTCCGCGGTTTTGATCACGCGACTGTTGAGGAATTGTCGCGTCATGCTGGTGTTCCAGTGTGGAATGGATTGACCGATAAGTTTCATCCAACACAGATTTTGGCTGATTTCATGACAATTGAAGAGCATGTCGGAAAATTGAAGGGAACTAAGTTGGTATTCGTCGGTGATGGTCGCAACAATATGGCAAACTCGCTGATGATCGGCTCGGCTATTATGGGCCTTGATTTCCGCATTTTGGCACCTCGTGAATTGCATCCAGATCAGGCTTTGGTCGATAAGGCAAATCACTTTGCTAGGTCAAGCCATGCGCGCATTACCATTACTGACAACTTCGAAGAAGCTTTGCGCGGTGCTGATGTAATTTACACGGACGTTTGGGTTTCAA
>CAUTWR010000038.1:0-3864 GCA_963542105.1 uncultured Candidatus Saccharibacteria bacterium
CTTTAATCTGTTTCCAGCTTTGTGATTGACGAACTAATTTTTCTGCATCGCTTGGATCGAGTAGTAATTCTTTCACGGCATCTTCAAGGTAAATGCCGCCCTGTGAGCCTTTGAATAGAATTGTTATATCTTTAATGTCGCTATTTTTCAGGAAATTTCCAGCCTCAAGCGCCGTGTCAAAAGAGATTACTTTACAGCCATTTTTTTCAGCGATTGGCGCGAGGTGTTTCTTGGACATTTTACCAACAGTAATAAGCAATTCTAATTGGCTTGGGTCACAAATTTCACCGATTTTTTTATGCTCCGATTCGGATGTTTCACCTAATTCATTCATATCACCCAATACGGCAATTTTATGATTGGTAGAGATGGAATAGAGTGTTTTTAGCGAATTTTCCATGGCAATAGGGCTGGCGTTATAGGTGTCGTCCAGTAATGTGCAGCCGCGTATGCCGCGTAAAATATTCATTCTGCCTGAAACTGGTTTGATCTTTGTTAAAGCTGCCGCAACTTCTTGAATATTCATTCCGCAAGCTAACCCCGCCGCCGCCGCGCCAGTGATTGAGCGAATGTTATGTTTGCCCAATACAGAGATATTTATATCCTGATAAGTTTCTTCGGAATATTTCAGATTGACAATACAACCAGTGTCTGTAGTCTTTTTAATTTCCAGGAAAACATCAGCGGATTCGTCGCCGTAACTCACGCGATTTCCAACTATGAGATTATGATATTTTTCATCGATATCGTGAAGGTTGAAGATGGTTTTTTTAGCGACCTGGCTAATGGACAATTCCTCATGAGCTACTGTATCCATATTTTTGAAAAACTCCATATGCTCAGGAGCAACAGAGGTAATTATGGCAATGTCGGGCTGAATATAGCGCATAAAAGTAGCCATTTCACCAGGGCAATCAATACCGCATTCTTGAATAATTATATCTGGCGATTCGGGGTTTTTTATGCTGGCGTGTGCTGCGGAGAAGGCTTTTAGCCAGGCTAGGGGAGACTTGGCGTTTTTTGGTCCGTCTACGCCTAAGATTTCCAGCGGTGCACTTAAGGTTGTGTTTAAATTGCCACGACTATGGCGCACGGTGAATTTTTCTGATAGAACAGTGGCGGTTGCTGATTTTACACTGGTTTTACCAACGCTGCCGACTACGGCAATTAGTTTGGTGTCGGGATGAGATTTAAGATATTTTTTTACATAAGAGCCGAGAATTGTTTCTAAGAGATGTTTGAATAATTGCATGGAGTTATTATAACAGATTGAGGAATAGTAGGGAGAGGGACGTGAGGTTGCATTTTTAATGATTTTATGGTATTATAGCAATTATGAATACAGGCAGGTCCAATAGAGAGCGAATGAGATTAAGTAATACTGCTACTGAGGTCATGAGATCTCCTGAGTATATAGAAGCGCAAGATTATATACGCTCAGAGTTAGGCAAGACGGCGTTAGAAATGGTATGGGTAAAGCGGTATGCTGTGTCTAAAGCTATAGATATTCATCGTAGTAAACAAAAAAGTCGATATGAAACAGACGAAGATAGAAATCTGAAATTAATACAAATTATGCCGCATTGGCTTGATGCTCAGTTAAAGCTTGATGGCCATAAGAGTTGTAAGTCTCGCGAAGAGATAAAAGAGTGTAAAAAAACAGTTACGAGATTCAATAAAATCATACGTACTATGATAGATGAAGAGCAGTGTAGTAATATGAAGGAAACTATGGATTCCGTCGATAAGGTTATGTCAATGCTTGGTTATGATTACCGGGAGATTAACTACGCTAGACAGTCGTTTAATACTGTGATTCGGGGAATGCGCCATGAAATTGCTGCTGAAAGTGCCTTAAACTGGACTTCGGGAGTTGAACTTGCTGAAATGACTAATATTGAAGATGATCTTAATGGAGGAGATATTCATGTTGACTATGTTGATGATCAAGGCGAAAGGTTTGAATTTAACATTGATATAAAAGCGACTAAAATTTCTGCCGATAAGGCAAATGAAAGGAATTATAGGCCGGGTTATTATGCAGTCTGGTCGGGATTTTATGATGATGATTTTTGTGGTAGAGTGCTTCCTGAAAACAGAATTATCAAGAGTAAATGTTCTTACTATGAGGAAAAAATTAAGGAAATAGTTGCCGTTGAAAGGCGCAGAAAAGCTCAAAGGACGCTGAGAAGGGTAGTCTAGTAGAGTATGGAAGCTTATAAGGTTATTAAGCCAGCTAATCTTCAGGAGCTTGATGCTGTATTGCGTGCTAATCCGTTTGGTTCAGAATTTCCAATAATAATTGAGGAGAATCTTGATGGTAATGATATTGCAAAAAGAAGAGGTGTTGTTCCTAAGAAAGAGGAAGCTACCTTTTTAGCTGTTTCTATTGATGTTGGAAAGAGCAGTGAAAATACCAGAATTATTATGATAATGGGGGAAGTTGCTATTAAGGGGGTTGCTTTTACGGGAAGAATCTCTGCATCGGAAAAAGGTAATGATAGTGATGATAGTGATGATGATAATTTCCCTGAGCTACTACTCATGTAATACTGAATAACATCTAGATAATTAGCACTCACACTTGACGAGTGCTAAATTGGTGCGTTACAATGTATGTATTGTTAACGAAATGGAGGATAACGTGAGTACACCTATCAAGCCTCTTGGCGATCGTGTTGTAGCGGTGCGTGAAGAAGCAAAGACTCAGACAGCGAGCGGAATTTACTTGCCTGATAACGCTAAAGAAAAGCCGGTAGTTGCGGAAGTTAAGGCAGTTGGCGGTGACGTGAAGAACGTCAAAGTCGGTGATCGAATTGTCTATAAGGAATATTCGACTACAGATCTGAAGATTGACGGCACGGAATATTTGGTTGTTCGTGAAGAAGATATTTTAGCAACGGTTGTTGGATAAAAAGGGGAGTTTAATTATGGCAAAAAAAGTTTTTTATGATGACGATGCGCGAAATCGCGTGCTTGGTGGAGCTAAATCGCTATACGACGCAGTTAAGGTAACTTACGGTCCAAAGGGTCGCAATGTTGTGATTGCGAAGGGTTTTGGCGGTCCAACGGTTACTCATGACGGCGTAACTGTGGCTGAAGGAATTGAATTGCCGGAAAATGATGATGAAACATTAGGCTATAAAGTTGGTGCCGATTTAATCAAGCAGGCCGCTAAGAACTTGAACAAGCAAGCGGGCGACGGCACAACGACTGTAACGGTGTTGACATACTCGATTTTGAAAGAGGCAAATCGATTGATTGCGGCTGGACATAATCCGATGGAACTTAGGAAAGGCATCGAGCAAGCTGGCGCGGAAATTGTTAAAGAATTGAACAAATTGGCTGAGCCGATTGAAGGCAAGTCTGACCGCGTGGCAGAGGTTGCAACTATTTCAGCGGGAGATGCGGAAATTGGTAAATTGATCGCTGGCGTAATCGAGAAAGTCGGTAAAGACGGCGTGGTTACTGTTGAGGCTGGTCAAGGCTTGGAGCTAGAAGCTGAAGTTGTTGAAGGTTTTAGCTTGGACAAGGGTTGGGTGAGTCCGTTCTTTGTTACTGATGCGGGTCGCCAGGAAGCTGTGTACGAAAAGCCAGCGATTTTGATTACCGACAAGAAGATTTCTAGTGTACAAGAATTCTTGCCGATGTTGGAAAAATTGGCACAAAGCGGTAAAAAGGACGTTGTTCTGATTGCCGATGAAGTTGAAGGCGAAGCATTGAGTATTTTGGTCTTGAACAAATTGAAGGGCGTATTTAATACCGTAGCTGTTAAGGCGCCAAGTTTCGGTGATCGTCGTAAAGATGTTCTTCGTGATATCGCCGTACTGACTGGTGCAACTGTGATTTCTGAAGATCACGGAT
>CAUTWR010000039.1:0-3849 GCA_963542105.1 uncultured Candidatus Saccharibacteria bacterium
CCAAGCGCACCTTAGTTGGCGAAATTTTGAACATTATGGCATATTTTCCCTGGAATGGCGTTTCGATAAATTCTGGGTCTAGCGGATTCGGCAAAATCTCGGCATTATCTGGCTTTTCCGTCCATAATTCGTCAATGGATTCTTCGTCGACAATCGAACCATAAAGCAGTGCAAAATGCTGCTTACTCAAAATAAAATCCGCAAAAACATGAGATTTGTCTGTTTGAATTTCCAATCGACGCAGCGCTTTGACGGGCGTATTGTCGTCTGCTAATTTGTACAATCTAGCTATTTTCAGCACTGTCCGAGGTAATATTTTCACGCGATTTGCTCCCTATTTTCGAAGCCCTACAGCTTTTTGAACGCGATACAAAGTTTCATTAGCGACGACATTCATGTCTTTTTCACTGGAAGCCAGCTTTTCTTCAATTGCTCGCTCATCAACCGCCGCAAGCCGATTCTGGAAATTCTCCAAAAATTCCGCAACTTCGTCAGCCACGATTCGCTTGAAATCGCCATAACGATCCATACCGAAGTACTCGTTGGCGGTCTGCTCCAGAGTAACTTCTCTGCCAGCATCTTGTCGAACCAAAGTCAAAATTTCCAGCAAATTAGAAATTCCCGGCTGATTTTCCTTGTCGTATTGAACTTTGCCAATTGAATCTGTTGTTGCGCTCATTATTTTCTTATGTGCCGATTTTGGATCGTCAGAGAGGAAGATGATTCCCTTACCGCTCTCGTCAGATTTACTCATCTTCTTTGCTGGATTCACGAGGTCTTTAATCCTTAGTCCTTGGTCTTTTCCGAAGAACTGATGTTGCTGAATGACAGGTTTCGGTACGATAAATAGATCGCCAAACTTACGATTCATTCGCTCAGCAATATCACGAGTGAACTCCAAATGCTGAGTCTGGTCATCGCCAACTGGCACGTAAGTTGCACCGTAAAGCAAGATGTCGGCAGCCATCAGAACGGGATAGTTAAATAGTCCAACGGAGGCATCGCTTTTACTTCCCTTGTCCTTAAACTGTGTCATTCGACTCATCTCGCCGAATCCAGTGAAACAATCCAGAATCCACGCCAGTTCGCTGTGCGCTGGAATGCGACTTTGGCGGTAAAGATGAATGGAAGAATTGTCCAGCGGTAATCCGGCGGCAGTATAAACTCGCGCGTTATTCAGAATGCTGTCGTATAACTTACTGTGGTCGATTGGCGTCGTAAAACTGTGAAGGTCTGGAATGAATAAATTGATGTCATATTCGTTCGATCGACGCTTCGCCATGTTGATAATTGGCAAAATAGCCCCAAAGTAATTACCTATGTGGATGTTATTGTTGGCGCGCACGCCAGTGAGAATTACGGGTTTTGATGGTTTCATTAAGTATAATTATACCACTCTACTATGGCGTGATGCTAATTATCGTATTTGTTGTTGTGATTAGACGGTTGGTTAGTAAATTTCGTCATCATATCGTAATGGTTCATGCTTTACGTAGTCAGTATTATAGGCAGCGTCTAGCACGGTTTCTTCGTCCACTTTCACTTCTATGTCACACTCTTCGAGCAACTTAAATAAGGTAGACACAGCTTTTTTTATTTCGGACGACTTTCCTATTGATGCATATGCTATATCTTTGTGTATAGTTTCAATATCATGTTTTGAGGCGATCAGATTTTTTTGGTTATCTGTAAAAGTATCTTCTGGTAATAAATTAAGAAGAGCTAATTTCCTTATTTTTTCAGAATCCTCTTTATCATCTAAGAAGTTTTTAATTTTCTGAGACTCATCAGATAAGCCTAGCTCTTCTATAAACTCTTCGTCTTCTGATGTTGCAATATTAAAGATTGAGCTAAGTACTCTATAATTGGAGAGATGTCCATTGATTATAGTATGAGCAAGTACGTACGGATCAAGAGCATATTCGATTTCTTTTGTAAAATATTGCCTGTAGGTTTCGTTGTTTAATATAAAATCCCTCTTAGATTGATAATCTTCATCTTCTGGGCTTATCGTGGTTGTATTTTTATAATAAATTCCACTTTGGTAGTTGCCTAAAAACTCAGGGTCAGGGTATGTTGCTTTTTTGGCTTTTTCCTCGATGAGTGAAGTAAAATTCTCTATGTCTGGGTTGTCTGTAATACTACCAGTGAATTCAGACAATGCTTCAATGTTATTAATAGTTTTTTCTATAATATCTGGGTCTATACCTTGGTTTATTAATCCCTCTTTGATTTCGGGGATATTCGAGTAGCTCTTTAGAGTAACAAGGCAACCGTAGTCGTAATCATCCTTAGATGGCTCCAGAATTCCACCATCCTCTAATCTTGCGATGTATCTAATACAGTATCTAATCGCTCGTTCTCTTAAAGATTCTTCATTTTGATGGAGTTGATATATGATGTTATCTTTAGTTTGCTCTTCTAGTAGAGCATCGGAACGTAGGAGCTCACAACGAGTAGCATTCTTTGTAGCGTGATTGCACATAATGTCGAATTTAGTAATTGCGTACTCATTGCCTATCATAAATTTCTCAGCTTTTTTATAGAAGTTTTCACTTAAGAATTTAGCAATCATTTCCCTATTACTATCAAGCCAGCTGTTTGCGGCCTTAATATTCTCAATGTCTTCTTTAGATAGCTCTTCGTGCTCTTCTGTCGTATCTTTATAGAAAGTATCTACCCATTTTCTAATGACAGGATTACTAATAGACCAGTAATCTGAGTAGTCATCTAGGCGTACTACAGTAAGGGTCATCCTCACGATGTCAGCAACAGTAGCCTCGCCGTTTTCGTAGGTCTTTTCTATGGTAGATAAGGCAGAGCTTGCGCTTAATCCATTTCGAGGATCTATAGCGCTGAGTTCGGGGTGCGCGCGAAAGGACGCCATACGTCGAGCTTCTTCGTCGGATGGATCTACATAAGCAGAGATGCCTTTTGCATCTTCCAAAGCAGCCTCAATTTCAGGCGGCAACTGAAGCTCGGGGTGGTTGCGCACATCTTCGAGCGATGGCTTTGGCTGCTCAAAAGGATTGTTATAATTATTGAAGTCAGATTTTCCAGTTTCCATAGTACCTATATTATACGACTATATTACATTAAAGTCAATAGTGACTATTTATTGATAGTCAAGTGCTGTTTTATAATTTCAGATATTTTTTTAGCGTATGCGCTAGTTATTTCGTGCCGCTGAGTTGTCATTGACGTATGAGTGATATTGTTATGATCTTTTGCTAATTTCTTCAAGTTTCTCTCGACAATCAGCGGGTCAAGTTTGCCAGACAAAATAGCAATCGGAAGAGTGAGTTCGGCGATATCATTCATTGTCGTCTGATTGATAATTGCGGTGTTCAGGGCGACTAAAAACGACTCAGAGGTAACCTCATCAGCCTTAAATCCTGCGTCAGGCCAAATATTATGCCGATCAGCGAATTGCAAAAAGCGTTTCGAACTACGCGGATGACTATTGAAAAACTCATAAAGCGCACGCAAAATTTTCTCTGGATGATGAATTTTTTCGTCGACCCTCGGATAATATATCGGCGGACTACACAAAATCAGCGACTTACTCAACTTTGGATATTGCTTGGCGAGCTCTACGGCAGCCAGCGACCCCATAGAATGACCTATAATAATATCGACGCTATTTATAAATTCCCTACGCAAGGTGGCGACAATACTTGCGGCTTGGTCGTGAACATTGTAGGATTTCCAATCAGGCTTGGGCGAATTGCCAAATCCCAGCATATCAATTGCTATAACTCGCGTGTCCTTCGGTAAATACGGCTCCAGCGGCATCCATGTTTTCCAGGATGTGCCTAATCCATGAATAAGTAAAATCGTCGCTTTCGG
>CAUTWR010000040.1:0-3355 GCA_963542105.1 uncultured Candidatus Saccharibacteria bacterium
CGATTATTCACGCTAGTTTTCAGCTTAGCGTCAGTGTTTTAACGTTACTTAGCGGGCATTCAATTGGCAAAAAAACCGCCCAGAGAAAAATTTTTCGTATGAGCAATAGTTTTGTATTTGGTGTCGCAACGATTACCTTGTTACTTATCAGCTCAATTTCCTATTTCCTATCACTATTCATCCACCACGCCACCAGCGCAGAGCAACTCGTTGCCGCCGTCTCTTCGGGGATGATGTTTGGCTTAGGAATTGCAATTTGGGCGTTCTACTTCCGACGACAACCAGGAACTTCATTATGGCTTCCACGCAATTTTGCAGAATATTTAAACAAGCGCACCAAAAAAACCAAAAATTCCATAGAAAGCTTTGCCCTGGGAATGACTAGCGTTATCGCAGAAATCATATTTATCATCGCACCAATTATCGCCGCCAGTCTGGCTATTATCACCCTACCAAACCCCTTCTTGCAAATCATCAGCATAGCGATCTACGTCATCGTGTCCGCATTGCCATTGTTTGTCGTTATCATCTTAATCGGCAGCGGGCGCAGCATCTCTAATTTACAACGTTGGCGGGAAGATCATAAGAGATTTTTGCAATTCGCCAGCGGTGGTAGCTTATTAATTTTGGCAGCGTTCCTATTCGTCGACCGCGTTATTGGCGTCATCAGCTACGGAGGCAATTTATGGTAAAGCCAGGTCAAATTGACGTTATCAAACAAGGAAAACGACCGCCAGAAGAGTTCAGTCCAGATAAGCTCCACAATTCCATAATTGCCACCTGTCTAAGCGTTCGTACGCCAGAAGGTCAAGCTCAAGACATTGCAAAGACCGTCACTCTGGGCGTTATGAATTGGTGCGAAACTCACCCAGAAATAACCTCTGCCGATATCCGCCGCCAAGCACAACGCATTATGAAAACTCTACATCCTGACGCAGCCTATTTATATAAAAATTATAAAACCATAATTTAGGAGATTTGATGTCGCAAAAACCAACTTTTGACTATGACTATATCGTAATTGGTAGCGGCGCTGGCGGCTCACCTGCAGCCAGTATATTAGCAAGTGCCGGAAAAAAAGTTGCTGTTGTAGAAAAATCAACATTCGGCGGGGAATCACCAAACTGGGGAGATGTACCAACTGGATTCTTAACTCACGCTCTTAACGTTTATCAAACAGCCAAAGATGCCGCTAAGTTTGGACTGCGTACCAACTCGGTTGGATACAACTACCCTTCTCTGCTCTCCTGGAAAGACAAAGTCGTGAAGAGAACTGGAGCTGGCGGCAATCGCTATTATTACGAAAAGCAAGGCATTAGTGTTTTTGCTGGCAATGCACATTTCTTGAGTCCGAACGAAATAGCCGTCAATCGCAGACACTTGTCCGCTCGTAAATTTCTCATTGCAACTGGATCTGATTGGCAAATTCCAGAAATACCTGGGTTAAGTGCCGTTTCTTACCACACTCCAAAAACTATTTTTAGCTTGAAGCGCCCACCAAAAACCATGTTCATTGTTGGCGCGGGAGCTACGGCACTAGAATTGGCGCACATCTTCTCCACCCTGGGAGCAAAAGTTTACGTAGCAGAAAAATCATCCAGAATATTATCAACATTTGACCCAGAAGTTAGCACTTTAATTGCGAATGACGCAAAAAATCGCAACATTTCAATCTTAACTCGCACTAAGATTATCGCTATACAAAAATCGTCTATACAAAAGCGCGTCACTTTTCTGCAAGGGCGAATAGAAAAATCTGTACGCGTTGATGAGATTCTGATTGCCGACCAACAATTGCCTGCAACAGATTTAGGCTTAGAAAACGCCGGCGTAAAATATACCGAAAATGGCATTTTGGTTAATTCTTACCTGCAAACTTCCGCTCGGCATATTTTTGCCGCAGGAAATGTAACTAACGCCAATATCCAAACCCACACAGCTTTAGCGCAGAGTCGTATTGCGGCTCATAATTTGCTGCATAATAATAAGATTAAATTCAATGATTCCCCACGCCTACAAGTTGCATTTACTCAGCCAGAAATAGCTCAAATTGGAATGAATGAATACGATTGTAAGGTGAAAGGAATAAGCGCAAAAATAGCAATTGTTCCGCTCACGACTACCGTACGCAGCAATATTACCGACCAGCGAATAGGTTTTGTGAAATTGATCGTTGATAAGAAGCGAGTTATCGTAGGCGGAACGATCGTCGGACCGCACGCTAGCGATATGGCAGCCGAGCTAGCCCTGGCCGTTCGACATAAAATTACCAGCGAAGAACTAGCGTCCACTCCGCATTGTTTTACTTCTTGGTCAGAAGCCGTGCGAATTGCCGCTGGAAAACTTCTATAATTACCTCTGATGCGCTATAATAAGTCTCACGGGGGCGTAGCTCAGGGGTTAGAGCAGTCGGCTCATAACCGATTGGTCGCTGGTTCGATCCCAGCCGCCCCCACCACAGTCTGAATTTGAATTTGATAATCATAAGATGAATATTTTTACCATTCCTGCTACAATATTATGTGGTAGATATTAAATTTGCAAAAATGAACAAATTAAAACTCAAACGATTAATTTACAGAATACAGCACGACTATTTGACTCTAAATAATATCGTTATTGCTGCTGCGATTTTAATTGCTATGAGTTGGGCTTGGGGCTCTATTGAGTCAATGCAGAAAAACTACGAATTACAACGCTCTATTGATAACAAACGCCAGCAAGTGGAAATAGAAAAATTGCAAGTCGCCTTGCTGGAATACGAATCGAAATATTATCAAAGCGAAGAGTATCAAGAATTGACTATTAGACAGCGCACAGGAAAAGGTTTACCAGGAGAAAAACAGCTCATCACCCAATCTTTCGAAAGCGCCACGCCTGCCCAAAAACTTGCGTCGAGCGCGAAGCGAACGGATAGCAACTTTCAGCAATGGATGAACTTTCTATTTGGCGGCAATAGTCATAAACACTAAGGTATTGCAATTATTGCGCTAAGCTGATATCATAATTATGTATCGCGGGGTAGAGCAGCCTGGTAGCTCGTTTGGCTCATAACCAAAAGGTCGTAGGTTCAAATCCTACCCCCGCCACCAAGAAAGGTTTTTCAGGTTCTGGAGAGCCTTTTTTGGTTGGTAGTATTCTGTAAAATACACTGATTTCACTGATTTCAAACCTATGGTTTTTATAGTCATATATCAACCCCCTGTGGGAATAATATGTTTTGGAACCTTGTCCTAGCGCTCGGCGAAGCCAGTACCCATTGTCTATCTACATCTCGCAAATCTCAAGAGCAACATCAATATCAGTCTCTCGTATTGCTTGCTGACGCTCTAGTCGCTGTAGCTAGTCGGCTATC
>CAUTWR010000041.1:0-3262 GCA_963542105.1 uncultured Candidatus Saccharibacteria bacterium
CGTACGTTTACTCTTCGTCGCATAAAACCTCCTTTGATTGCTAATAGCCAGAGGTTCAATTAAGCTGAACGTACGCCCAATAATTTCATGGTCGGGGTGACTGGATTTGAACCAGCGACCTCACCGTCCCGAACGGTGCGCGCTACCGAGCTGCGCCACACCCCGACGCTAAAAAACAGTATAAAACTAACAGATATTTTTGTCCAATTGTAGCCTACGAAATAGAATCAATCAATTGCTCAGTGATATAATATAAGGCAGACTTAAGATATAAAGGACTATAAATGAAGCATATTTTACGAATTTTTAGCGGCTATTGGCTGATGTTTATCATCTTGGTTGGATTTACTTATGGCGTTGTGATGGCGAATTTGTGGCTGCCGGATAAAATGTCGGAAATTGTCAATAATGGAATTATTAAACAAGATATGTCGGCGATTTGGAATAATGGCTTGATGATGATTTTAGTGACGGCGGCTGGTGGGTTTTGTTCAATTGTCGTGGGTTTTTTGGCGGCGCGAATTGCTACGGGAATGGCGCAAAAATTGCGATTGAAATTGTTTGAACGAATAGAAAGTTTTTCTTTGGCGGACTTTAACAAGTTTTCTACGGCGTCGCTGATTACGCGCTCAACGAATGATATTCAGCAGATTCAAACAACGTCAATAATGCTGCTGAGGCTGGCGTTAATGGCACCGATTATGGCAATTGGCGGTCTGCAAAAAGCCATGAATAACGCACCAGACCTAAGCTGGATTATCGCTTTGGCGGTGTTCGTTTTGTTTGTGGCTATCGCCGCGTTATTTACGATTGCCGTACCTAGGTTTAAGAAATTGCAGACTCTGGTGGATAAACTTAATTTGGTGGCGCGGGAAAATTTGGTTGGACTGAAAGTTATTCGTGCGTTCCATAACGAGAAGATTGAGCAGAAAAAATTCCAAGAAGCTAACGTGGAATTGAACAAGATGAATTTATTTGTGAACCGTTTGATGATGTTGCTTGATCCAATTATGACTTTAGTGATGAACTTTTCAAGTATAGCAATTGTGTGGTTTGGCGCGCATTTGATAAGTAGCGGCAATTTGCAAATTGGTAATATGATGGCATTTTTGGAATACGCGATGCAGGTGATAATCTCGTTCTTGTTGCTGTCAATGGTGTTTATTATGGTGCCGCGAGCCGCCGTATCGGTGCGCCGAGTCGGAGAAGTTTTGGATACAATGCCGTCAATTATTGACCCGAAGTCGCCGAAAAAATTACCAAAAGACGCCAAGGGAAAAATTGAATTTAAGGACGTTACATTTACTTATCCTGACGCGGATTTGCCGGTGCTTTCGGATATTAATTTTGTAGCCGAACCTGGTCAGACAACGGCGTTTATTGGCAGCACTGGTTCGGGAAAGTCGACGTTGATTAATTTGATTCCTCGTTTCTATGATGTTTCGGCGGGGCAGATTTTGCTTGATGGCGTTGATATTAGAAATCTGAAATTAGAAGATTTGTCTGGTCAAATTGGTTACGTACCGCAAAAAGGTGTGCTGTTTAGTGGAACGGTTGCTAGTAATATCAAATACGGCAACGCTGAGGCTAGTGATAAGTTGGTTGAAAAAGCGGCCAAAATTGCCCAAGCGGAAGAATTTATTAGCGAGTTAAAAAATGGTTATAAAAGTGAAATCGCTCAGGGCGGTAGCAATGTTTCTGGCGGTCAGCGTCAGCGTTTGTCGATTGCGAGGGCTATTGCGGTTGAGCCGAATGTTTACATTTTTGACGATTCGTTTTCGGCGCTTGACTTTAAGACCGACGCGAAGTTGCGGGCTGTGCTTGCGAAGGAAACTAAGAATAAAACTGTGTTAATTGTCGGTCAGCGAATTAATACGATTATGAATGCAGATAAAATTATTGTGCTTAATGAGGGAAAAATTGTTGGTCAGGGAACGCATCAGGAATTGATGAAAGATTGCGAAGTTTATCAAGAAATTGCCGCTTCGCAACTCTCGGAAGATGATTTACAGAAAATGTCTATTGCTGCGAAAGGAGTGTTGTAATGTCCAGGCAAACCACGAAAAAACGTCAACAAGTACGAATGGGCGGTCCTATGGGCGGAATGGGTACTGGCGAAAAGGCTAAAGATTTCAAGGGAACGGTCAAGAAGCTGATTAAATATTTGTCGGATTTTCGATGGCAAATGTTGATGGTTCTAGTTTTTGCGATTGGGAGTACGACTTTTGCGATTGCCAGCCCAAAGATTTTAGGCGGTGCGACGAATCAAATCGTTGATGATTACGCCAACATGAAAGCTTACGAGGCGATTACGAGCAAATTGCCAAAAGGCGTTTCGTTGCCGACAGGAACTACTGGCGCGGACATATTGAATAAATTACCGAACAAGTCGGACATTGAAAAGCAAATTCCGTCCAGTCAGCTTGAGGCAATTAAAAAGTTAGATGTCAGTCGACGTCCAGAATTTCATTTTGACGCTATTTGGCGAATTGTTATTTTGTTGATTGGGCTGTACGTACTGAGCGCGATTTTTCGTTATATTCAAACTTGGATAATGACTCAGGTGACGCAAACTGTGACTTTCAGAATGCGACAACAATTGTCTGAAAAAATAAATCGCTTGCCGCTGAGTTATTTCGATAAACAAACCTACGGTGAGGTTCTCAGCCGAATTACCAATGATGTCGATACGATTAGCCAAACGTTAAATCAGAGTTTGTCGCAAATTGTGACATCAACGATTACGGTGCTCGGTATTTTGGTGATGATGTTTTCGATTAGCTGGCAAATGTCACTAGTTGCTCTATTGGTTCTTCCTCTGGCGGGAGGTGTGATTACGCTAATTGCTAAAAACTCACAAAAACAATTCTTACGCCAGCAGACTCAGCTGGGCGAACTTAATGGCCACATTGAAGAAATGTATGGCGGTCATCAAGTAATGCGCGTTTTCAATGGTCAGAAGAAATCGATTGCTAAATTCTCTAAGATTAATAATCGGCTTCAGGAAAGCGCCTGGAAGGCTCAATTCTTTTCCGGATTGATTTATCCGATTATGAACTTTATTGGCAATATTGGTTATGTGGCGATGGCAATTCTGGGCGGATGGTTGGCAATTAATGGTCGGTTAAAAATTGGCGATATTCAAGCGTTTATCCAGTACGTTGATCAATTTAATCAGCCGTTGGTGCAAGTTGCTAATATTGCTAATATTTTGCAATCGACAGCTGCTGCCGCCGAGCGAGTGTTTGAGTTTTTGGACGAG
>CAUTWR010000042.1:0-3085 GCA_963542105.1 uncultured Candidatus Saccharibacteria bacterium
CTCGCGCAAAAAGACTTCCCCGTAATTCAGAGGAAGTCTTTTTTATTTGGCGATTTTTTCTGATGGAACTATTTTCTTAAAAATTCAATTTCCCCGCCCTCGTTGATTCGGATAATTTGCGACGGTTGAGCATCGACAACTTCTCCAGAATCGACATAAATCGGCACTAATTCGTGAAAGTAGTTTATCGCTTCGGTGATGTTTTTTGCCGGTTCTTCTCCCGATGGATTTGCACTGGGCGCGACCAAAAGACCGACGGTTCGAACTAACTCTGCTAATGGAGATTCTGGCACGACTCTGAATGCCAATGTTCTATCGTTCCTCGGAAGATGCGATAGAAAATCTGGACTCACTTTGGTGGTAATTGTCGTTGGTCTATTTTTGGAGATTTCTTGATATTTGTGTTTGATCGACGGTGCGAGATCAAGAATGTCATCAATATCCGCAACCAAAATAATAACGGGTTTATCCAAGGGGCGCCGCTTAACTTCGTATAATCTCTCGACGGCTTTTTCTGAATTGGCAGCGGCTAACATTCCGTAAATCGTGTCAGTTTTGGCAATTATCAATTGCTCATTTTTAAGCGCGGAAATTACGCTGTCATCTAAAATATTCTTTACAATCATTTATTACATCTTGCCATAAAATAACCCCGAGGAGTTCGAGGCTATTTGCTAAAAGTCCTGTAGATTAGTCGACGACTTCAACGCCCATTGAGCGCGCTGATCCGGCGATAATTTTCATTGCGCCTTCCATGTCGATTGCGTTCAATTGGTCTTTTTTCGCTTCAGCGATTTCTTGCAATTGTGCGCGAGTAATCTTACCAACCTTGTCTGAGTGTGGCTTGCCACTACCCTTTTGGATGCCAGCTTTTTCACGAATCATATCGTCAACTGGCTGACCAAGTGAGTTCCAAGTAAATGTTCGGTCTTCGTAAACTTGAATGTGAACAATTACGTCCTTACCCATCATGTCTTTTGTAGCGTCGTTGAATGGATTAATGAAATCCATCATGTTTAGGCCCCACTGACCAAGCGTTGATCCCACTGGAGGACCTGCTGTTGCTCGACCGGCTGGAATGCGTAATTTCAAATTACCAATAATTTTCTTTGCCATAGTTCTTCCTTATAGTTTGTAGTGCGTAACTCGAATATTATATCGAAAAATGTTTAAAATTGCAAGCTAAACTTTTTTAACCTGCAGGGCGTCCAGCTCGACTGGAGTGTCGCGACCAAACATGCTTACCATAACCTTCAAAGTGCCCTTAGATGCGTCAATTTCGCTCACGGCGCCATCAAAGCCCTTGAATGGACCGTCGATAATTGAAACAACTTCGCCTTCTGAGAAGTCAATCTGATGCTTTGGCTCTTCAACGCCCATTCGCTTCTTAATCTTTGCAATTTCTTTTTCAGAAACTGGAGTTGGCGTAGTGTCGGCACCCACAAATCCTGTAACGCCCGGCGTGTTGCGGATGATGTACCAAGTTTCGTCGGTCAATTTCATCTCAACCAAGACATAGCCCTGGAAGATCTTAGCCTCAACAATTTTACGCTTACCGTTGCGAATCTGGATCTGCTTCTCCTTTGGCACGATAACGTCAAAAATCTTATCAGCCATATCGACGCCGTTGATTCGCTGGCGGATTGATTCGGCAACTTTTTCTTCGTAGCCAGAATAGGTATGAATTGCGTACCATTGCTTACTGTCGTCATATCGTTTTGAACTCATAATATCTCCTCTATTTCAAAATTTGGTTAAAGCCCCAGTTGAATGCGGCGTCAAGTAGTAAAATTAGAACAACAAACACAAAGGTGAAGATGAGAACCGCCGTTGTCATTGCCCAAGTGGCTGAGCGAGTTGGCCAGCGAACTAGTTTTAACTCTTCCCAAGCACCCTTGAAATATCCAATCAGTCCGCCACGTTCGCCAGATTTTTTAGACGCTTTTGTGGTGATTTTGGTCGGTTTATTGATTTTTTTCGCTACAGCTTTTTCTTTTTTTGGCGCGTCGTCAGTAGCTTTGATGCGACGAACCGTAGTCTTGCTGCTTGTCTTGCCCTTCTGTGCCATATTTTCTCCCAATTTAAAAAGTCTGTTTTCACAGACTGTCAATAGTTATTGTAATTCATCCGAGTTAAAAAAACAAGTTGACCGAATATTATTTGTTATTATTTTTGAACTCTTTTAGCTTGAATCCGAATGTCGATCCGTGATTTAATCGGCTTTCTACCTCAATTTTACATCCCAATTTCTTCGCCAACTTAGCGGAAACGTATAGACCTAATCCCGTGCCTTTCGTCTCGCGAGTTCTATAATCTTCTGCGCGGTAAAACTTGTCGAAAATTTTTGCTATGTCGGCTTTGCTAATGCCAATTCCCGTATCAATAACCTTGAAGGTGATTTCGCCAGATTTATTTTTCTTGATTGATAAAGTTATGGAGCCTTTTTGTGTATATCGAATGGCATTGGTGATGAAGTTCTGAAGAATCTCTTCCAGGTATAGACGAGAAACTTTAACTACACCAAGTTGCCCGCCAATGTCCAAATTGAAAGCCAAACCTTTTTCGCCCGCCTGAGGTGAATATTCGGAATTTATCTGAGCAGCCAGCTCTGTCACGTCAATTATCTCCGTTTCATCAGCCACACCTCGCTCGGCGCGTGATAACGTGCTGAGGTCGTTGATCATTCGCGCCAGGAACAAAATTTGCTTATGAGATTCGTCGATAGCTTCAGGAATTTCGCTAGTCATTTTACGCTCGACCAATAATTTGGCGTTACTCAGCGAACCTTCAGCAATAGCAATTGGTGTGCGTAATTCGTGACTAACTACGCTAATAAACTCATCACGCTCCTCCTCGAGGCTCTTCGCCTTCGTGATATCGCGCAGAATAAGTACGTATCCGTCCGGCGTCATTTTATCGCCGCCCTGGACTGGCGCAAGCGTAACTTCCAGGCGAGTATAATCGCCATCTTCGATTTTCATCAGAACGTCGTCGCGCTGGCGAATTGCGGAAGACTTGGTGAGCTCCTTGAAAATGTCAATCGGCTTTTTATCTGTTGTCTCAAGATTTAACACCTGACTGATAT
>CAUTWR010000043.1:0-2839 GCA_963542105.1 uncultured Candidatus Saccharibacteria bacterium
AGGTTTTGGCGGAAATTGATCAGAAAGTGCGTGATAAAGTAAAGGAAGCCGAAAGTTAATGCGAGCAGTAGGGTCCAGATATTCAGCCGAAAAGCATATGGCGTCAGTTAATCTTATTTTTGATGATGAGCAGACTACTTACCTTCGAGAACTGTCGGAAAAAATGAATCTTGATTTTGGTGAGTTTATTCCGCACGCAACGCTGATCAATGTAACTGAGCAGGATATACCGCGTCTCAAGTTAGCTGCCGCCGCACTGCCGTCCCTAGACAAACTGGTACTTGACGGCGTCAACTTCTTGCCAGATGAAGCTGGTAACTGTGTTTGGGTTGAGTTGCGCGTACAGAAAACCTCCTGGATGGTTGAAGTGCGTCGGAAGTTACTTGAAATGCTGGACGATATTCATCCGGGGCTGGATATCGATGGATTCCGTCCACACATTACGATTGGGTGCGTCGAGGCTGGTACGCTTGGCGATGTCGATATGAGTGCTATTCCGCGCCAACTGCCGGTTATTACTAAGCCGCGTGCTGCTGCTTGTTACAACGGCGTACATGGCAAAGTGGTTGAGGTGGCCGAATAGTCCACCGGTAGCTAGCGTATAGTTTTAGCGCTATAATAGTTTTATGAAAATCACCGATATTTCTCTTCAGGCTCGTGATAAAAATCGTGTCAATGTAAGTGTTGACGGGAAATATCGTTTTAGCTTGGACGTATTCCAGGTCGGCGAACTAGGCATTAAGATTGGTCGCGAATATACGGAAGAGGAAATTTCGAAACTAGAAGACGATAGCCAGTTTGGCAAGTTGTATGCTAGGTCTATAGAATACTGTTTAATGCGTCCGCGAGCCATCAAAGAAGTGCGCGATTATCTGCGTCGGAAAACGCTAGCCACTCGTCGACGTTCAGCGAAAACTGGAAAAATTATTGAACGTCCCGGAGTGAAGCCGGAGATTACTGAGCGTGTCTTAGATCGTCTTATTGAGAAAAAGTATTTGGATGATGAAAAATTTGCTCGATTTTGGTTTGAGCAGCGGTTTATGAAAAAAGGCGCCAGTATTCGTCGTTTGAAATTGGAGCTGGCGCAAAAGGGAATTGATAATAGTGTAATTGAGGCTCTTGTGCGGGAGAATATTCGCTCTGATGACGAGGAATTGCGGAAGATTATTGCTAAAAAACGTTATCGATATAGCGACCAACAGAAGTTTATGCAATATTTGGCTAGGCAGGGTTTTTCTTACGACGACATTAAGAAGGCTCTTGAAAATCCAAATGATTAATCAACTTTTGTAGATTCTGGTTGTGGACGAGGCTGCTTACGGAATGGATTTTCGTATGAATTTATCTGCGGAATAGGTGTTTTTTCGGCTATGTGCGAGATAGCTGCTGATTTTACAACGATTTTATCGTCGGTTACTTTTATAATCTGAGAACGATGAATAAGTAGCTCTGTGTCGCCAAAACTTTTCAAGAATGGTCGCCGAATTCGAAGTTGTTGTATAATAAAATTCCCAGCCGCCAACGTATATCCGATAACTTTTCCGATTTTCTTATTTTTTTCATCAATAACCAACTTGTCTTTTAATGTAAAATTGATGTCATAAATTTCTTTTATAGTAATTACGTCATCAATGCCGATGATCTCATCGGTTGAATCGATAATCATACCGAGTGGTCCAATTTCTCTGACGTCGTCAATGCGAAGTAAACTAGGGCGCTGGTCCAAAAGTCGTCCTTCAAGTTCATATGCGATTATAGACAGATTCTTCGGATTGATAATTTCCCGCGACGTTCGTGCCAGTTCAGAGCCCGTCTGAAGACTCATGACGGGAATATCAAGGAAGCGATCTGCGGATATAAGCATAACTATATTATAAACGGTTGTGTTCTATTCGGCAAACGGATTGGAGCGACCAGCTGGCAGACTAAATGAGTCGTTTGCTGAAGTTGACGGTCGGAAGTCTTTAATAATTTGCATGGTTTTTTTATCGAAACTTATTGATGCAGTTTGTGGTTCTTCGGTAGGAACTGCTAAAAGTCCGCTCAAAAGAAATATCGCGATTGCTACGCCTCCGATTACGACAACGCTATATATTATCACATGAAATCGCCACAGGAATTTGGACAGTGATTTTACGATTGGTTCGAGCTGTTCTGATATTGATGGACTCATCGTGTATAAACCTTTACTTCAAGTGATTGGATTGATATTTCATGATTATTTGCGCCTCTGGAAATTGACACACCTGAAAGCTGCATTCGAGTGACATTTTTTTCAATAAGACTAAGGAAATGTAGGAATTTCGTGTAATCTATATGATCTCCCAATTGGATTGATACGAAAGTGCTTTTCACTCCAGCAGGGCTGGCGGATGTTTGCTTGCTAGATGTCGCTGTCTTAGTAGAGGCTGTTGGTTCGTTTTGGAAAGAGAAAGATTTAATCGGAATGCCAGCGCGGTCGGCGTAGGTATTTAGATCTTGGATGATCTGATTTTGATATTGATAAAGTTTTGATTCTGAGACGATATTCTTTGCTTTTTTAACTGTGTCAGAATTGCGATCGAGCTGAGATTTCGACGCTAGCAAACTTTGTATTTTTGCGTCAACTGCAGTTGCTTCGGTTTGCATTTTTCCGACTTCTTCTGATGTTTTACTTAGGAATGAATAGGCGAAAATAACTAGCCCTACCATTGCTGATAATATTATGAGCAATAATAACGACAAGATAATTCGCGCGATACTGGCATTTAGAACTTTTTTCATTGTTTTAAGACCTCTGGTTTCGGTGTAACGCTAATTGTTATAGTAATTGGATAATCTGCAGGTTTGTCTGACGATT
>CAUTWR010000044.1:0-2818 GCA_963542105.1 uncultured Candidatus Saccharibacteria bacterium
CTTGTAAGGAGAAAGGTTGGGATAAAAATTCTGTCACTGAAGTATTCTTATTGTTAGCCGAGGAAGTTGGCGAGCTGGCGAAGGCGATTCGCAAAGAGACAGGATTTAAGGGAGAAAAAAGACCTGATAACCACGACAATCTGCGCGAGGAGTTTGCGGACGTGCTGAACTATTTGATGGAATTGGCAAATCGGTTTGACGTCAATTTGGCGGAAGTGTATTTTGAGAAGCACAAGATCAACCAGACGCGACAGTGGAAATAGTATATACTAGTATTGAAAAGCGCAGATTAGATAAGATAATAAAATGCGCGAAATAGGTATTAATATATCTGTCGTTGGCAATTATGAGTAATTTCAAAAACTTTGCAGAGAAAATTAGATGTCGGGTGATTCCAGTAACACGTGACCGTCGTGTGTGGTTAGATGAGAAAATTGTCGACGATGATTCGTATAGTATTTTTATGAATGGACGATCATACGAACTCGGTGAGGAATACGATGACTTTTTGTATGTCACTGCTGACAACTTTGCTGAACTAGCAGACGCTATTCTCCGCGAGTTGTATGCGCGCGGATTTTCATCGTCAGACTATAAACTGATCAGCGAAAATTATATTCATCTAGATTATAGCTTTTTGAGCGATGACATGTCTTGGGTCGCTTGGCGTAATGTTGATGCAATAGTTAAGGGCGATATCACTGACGAGAAGGACTATCGTCGCGACAAAGCTAAACGCGGTCGGTGGATGAGTTACGCTGAACTGGTTCAGATTATTGGCAAGAATCAAGCTCATAAGATTTTTGAGCAGTTATAGGCTAGACCTCAGTGTGCAAGGAATAATTTGCTGAGAATAAGTAGGCATGCAAGGAGCGATTTACTGTGCGTTTATACAAGAACGCTGAGCTGATATAATAATACATAGTTATGACTGAAAAAATTACCGTCCAGCCGCTTCCAGGCTATAAAGAAGTTAAGCCGTTTGTTTATGCGGGGTTTTTCCCGGTGTCCAACGAAGACTATAACGATTTGAAAGAGGCAATTGAAAAGTTGAGTCTGAGCGATTCGGCGTTGCAGTTTGAGCCGGAGAATTCGCCGGTTCTGGGCTATGGTGTGCGAATCGGTTTTTTGGGATTGCTGCATATGGATATTATTCGCGAGAGATTGGAACGTGAATATAATTTGGATTTAATTGTGACCAATCCGAGTACTGATTATCAAGTGAGTCTGACGAATGGCGAGGAGTTGGATATCAAGTCTGCTAGTGAATTGCCTGACCCAGCGCAGATAAAAGAGATTCGCGAGCCGTGGATTGATGGTGAAATTGTCGTGCCACAGGATTACATCGGCGCGGTGATTCAGCTGATTGTGAGTAAGCGTGGTCGCCAGAAAAACCTGAGCTACATTGACGAGCGGGCGCTGATTTCATTTGCGGCGCCACTTGCGAATTTATTGACGGATTTTTATGATCAATTGAAATCTATTACCAGCGGCTACGGTTCGTTTAATTATGAGTTGGCAGATTATCAAGTGGAAGATTTGGTGCGCGTCGATTTTTATGTGGCAGGTGAAATGGTTGATTCGCTGAGCGTGATGTGTCATCGGTCGGAATCGCAGCATTTGGGGCGTGAGATTGTTAAGAAATTGAAGGAAGTCGTGCCGCGTCAGAGTTTTGAGGTTTCACTACAGGCGGCAATTGGCGGTAAATTTATTGCCAGGGAAAATATCGGCGCTTATCGAAAAGATGTTACGGGCTATCTTTACGGTGGCGATGTCAGTCGTAAAAAGAAGCTTCTCGCCAAGCAAGCACGCGGTAAAAAACGAATGAAGCGCTTTGGTAAAGTTGACATACCAAGTGAAGCATTTATGGTGATGCTAAAAAGGGATTGATTATGAAAAAACCTATTGTTTATATTGATATGGATGGTGTTTTGGCGGATTTCAAATCTGCTTTAACGAAGATATCGCCTGAGTTGATTGATGAGTTTGCTGGTCAGCACGATAATATTCCAGGAATTTTTTCTTTAATGGAACCCGTGCCTGGAGCCATCGAGGCGGTTTACGCTCTAAAAGACAAATACGATTTATATATCTTATCCTCTTCTCCGTGGGAAAATCCGACAGCTTTGGGCGATAAGTTGGCGTGGGTGAAAAAATATTTTGGCGGTGAAGGTTCGGATAATGTTTTCTTCCGTAAGGTTATTTTTTCGTCAGCAAAGAATTTGAGTCGAGGCGATATTTTGATTGACGATCGGACGGCGAATGGTGCGGGCGAGTTTCCTGGTCGGCTTATTCGTTTTGGAAGTTCTGAATTTCCCAATTGGCAATCTGTACTTGATGAGTTATTATAGGTAAATATTATGCCAAGTATTGAAGATCTCATTACAAATTATCAGCCAACTGAATCGACAATTGAGTTGGTTAAAAGTACGAAAATTGCGCTGCTTGCGGGAATTTCTGGTGCGGGCAAAGACACGATAAAAAAACAATTACTGAAGTCCCCAGAGTTTCGCGATATCGTTTCTCACACTACGCGCGCGCCACGCACAAATAACGGATGTGCCGAGCAAGATGGAATTGATTATCACTTTATTGATTCGCAAACTGCCGAAAATATGCTACAAAATAATGAATTTATTGAGGCAAAGTTTGTTCATGGTACGGTTTATGGGACGTCAGTGGCTGAGCTGAAATTAGCGCATGACCAGAACCGCGTGGCAATCACTGACATTGACGTTCAGGGTGTGGAGGAATATGAGCGACTGGCGCCAGATAGCATTGCGATTTTCATTGTGCCACCAAATAGCCAAACTTGGAT
>CAUTWR010000045.1:0-2754 GCA_963542105.1 uncultured Candidatus Saccharibacteria bacterium
CTTGGCTCGGTTCATCCAGTTCTGGGTCAGTGATGAATCGCCTATTCTCTCAATTGCTATATACTAATTATAGCATTTATGGTATAATATTAGTATCTACAATTAAGCTAAGAGTTTACAATGCCGGAATTTGATGCCAAAAACCGAAAAAAAGACATAAGAGAGGTGTACGACCAAGTCCCAGAAGGAATTAGGGTAATGTCAGAGGCAGTGCCGTATATTTTGGCTGAGCTAGGACTAACGCCTTCCGACGAATCTGAAGGAACTGAGTCACACAGGATCGCAATTGATGTAGAAAATATTAGCAACACCTTGACTGAGCGGGGATATGGCAATTTAGAGCAAACAAAAGAATATGACCCCAAATCAACAGAAATTGCAGAACACGTAATTGGCTTGCTAGTAAGATATCCATTTTTATGGCGCGATAGAATCGCATCGAAAGAAGGCGCTTCTGACAAAGAGCAGGCCGAGAGATTTGAACAAAAAACGTGCAATCACCAATTTGACGATCTGCCTGGATTATATGGAATTACTGACAAACAAGGTCAGCTATTGCGCCGTAGTGTTCAGAGCTCTCATGACTACAACAGACTAACAACTGGCGACACAGAAAATCTCATTAGAGAAGCGAAGCAGACAGTTAAAGAAAAGAACGAGTCGTAATAGATATCAATTACTAAAACCTTATTTCTTCAGCGCCTCAGTTACTCGCTGAGATGTCGGCAAATTGACATCGACATTTTCAAGCGCCTTAGTTGCATCTGCCAGCGTATAACCCAAAGCCATCAACGCCTCCAAAGCTTCATCGGAAGTGTTCAATTCAGTCTGCACTGGAGTTTCCGCTCGACCATAATGAGTCGGTAAACCAACTTTATCGCTCAAATCGACCACCACTCGCTCGGCAGTTTTTTTGCCGACGCCAGTGGCCTTTTGCACAAAACCGCTGTCAGCATTAGCAATAGCATTGCGCACTTGCTCGGCATCACCCAAGCTTAAGATAGCCAGCGCAGCCTTCGGGCCAACCCCCTGAACCGTGATTAGCATTTCAAACAACTTTTTCGCCGCCAAACTCGAAAAACCAAACAATTCTTCAGCTTGCTCGCGCACATGATGATAAGTGTAAAATTTTACTTCTTGGTCTAATATTACCGCGTCAAAATCATTAGTCGCCACACTAACTTCATATCCAACACCATGAACATCAATGACTAACGAGCCGTTAAACTTCTCAGCAACTTTTCCAAAAACATGTGCAATCATATTTCAATTATACCCGATTCATCGCCGCGTGTGTAATTGCTGCAGCCAAAGCGTCCGCGCAGTCATCCGGCTTCGGAACATCTTTCAAACCCAAATTAAGGCGCACCATTTCCTGGACCTGCTTTTTATCGGCCTTTCCGTAGCCGGTCAAAGTTTGCTTTATTTGCAACGGCGTATATTCAGCAATCGGTATTCCGGCTTTTCGCCCAGTTAACATCGCCACACCACGCGCCTCCGCCACAGAAATCGCCGTCGTAACATTACGCGCAAAAAATAGCTTTTCAATTGACATAACATCAGGATTTGTTTCAGCAATAATCTCGGTCAGGCTATCAAAAATATCTTCAAGCCTTTCGTCAATTGGCGTATGTGCCGGCGTCGTCACAACTCCCGCTGTGACCATCTTGAACTTGCCACGAGAAAAATCAATCACACCAAACCCCAAAATCCCCGTTCCCGGGTCAATCCCGATAATTCTCATATCTTTATTATAGCAATTATTTGCCGTTAGCGGATTTAATGCTTTCGCGGATTTTTCGTACAAATTGCGAAATTTCCCATCGCCATTGCCATACGCCATAACCGACGGCCAGTAAACTCACGCCACCAAACACCCACCAACCCCAAGTAGCACCAGCGACTTGCTTAACTTCAGCAGCCGCCGAACCAACAGCTGGCATATTTGCAGATTTTATCTTTCGGCAACGCTTAGTTTGCGAATTACGCTCAAATCCTTCTGGGCACTCTTTTGCTATGTCATCGGTAGAAGCAATTTTCTTACATCGGCCCGTAGATGAATTGCGAAACTGACCTTCTGGGCAAGGCTTCAAAGTTTTTGCCACAGCCGATGCGATAGATCGACATCTGCCAGTTTCCTCACTACGATAATAACCGTCTTTACACGGCGTAATAGTCTTTGCCGTTTCAATTTTTCGACAACGACGAGTTTCCGGATGGCGATATTGACCAACAGGACAAGGACTTTCAGCGGGCGGGATGGCAATTTTCACACACTTACCCAACACATTCCTCTCATAGCCGTTCTGACAGTCTGGATATTCCTTAAAGATATTCTCAGAATTTTCAGTTATCATAAACGTTTGCATCCACTCATCATCAACCAAACTCCACGAAGCGTCTTTTGGCATATTGTTATATTCAGCGGAACTAATTTTCGAGCCAGCCTCGTCTAGTAAATAAACTTTTCCTTTTGTTTTTGGCAGTTTCAGCTTTGTGCTTTTTATTTTGATCACTAAAAATTCGCCAGGATTTAATTCAACATCACCGATATCTTCACGAATGCCAGCATCGCCAATCGTTAACTTGCACCCTGTCGTAATAACGGTTTTTTCGCCAGAATTGACAATCTCAATGAATTGTTCATCAACGTTCGACGCGATTTCACTTAACTTCAAACCTTCACATTTATTCAACTTCTTTGAAGATTCAGATTTGGAATCTGGGGTTTTGCAATTTGGTCGTGAATACGGC